>JAGVDT010000048.1 GCA_020058565.1 Minisyncoccota bacterium
ACGTCGGCATCCCTTCTCTTGCCTGCGTCATCACCGATCTCGCTGCCAAAGAGCCGGTGGTTTCAGTCGGCGGCGCCTGCGGATTCGATCTTAGACACATGCTGATGCAAAGCGCGCTCGAAGCTCTGATCATAGGCGATTATACGGACCGGCATGCGCCGCATACGCTTCTGCCTGAGTATCGGCCGTTTGCAGATCCAACCATAGACCGGCATGCACGCTTGACGATGTGGAAAGGCGAAAAGATGCTCAGGCGATTTTCCTTCTTCACATCGGGCAAACCGCGAAGCCTTCGCGATTTTATGCGGGGCCTGGAAACCGTCGAGGAGAAGCATCAGCTCCCGTATGTACTGGGTCGGCTGCGTACTCTCGGAGACGGGTACGAAGCATATGTGTACGAGGCTCGCTCGCCCGTTTTGCGCACGCTTGGCTACCATGCAGTGCGCACCATCGTTCCAAGATTAATGCCTTTGTATCTGGCAGAGTTCGCCGCGCCGCTTGACTCCCGGCGCTTGCGAGAAGTTCCCAAAAAGATCGGCTACACGGCCACTGACGATTACGTGCCATGGCCGCATCCTTTCCCCTGATATGCCGGTCGCTGGGCTGTCGCCAGAAACAAGAAAGACACTCGTGCTTGCCCTCGCATGCATCAGTATCCTCGCGATGACGGCATTCCTATGGACACACCGTACCAGCTCGCATTTGCGCACGGACGTGGCCCTCGCGGCGTGCTTTGTCGGCGCCCAGGAATCTACGGCAACCGCCCGTTGCCTGGAGAAAACTCTGGAACATCTGCTAAACGCGCTCGATGTCCCCAAGGTCCTTGCGGCAATCGCCGCCACATCCAGTCCGGCAATAGTGCAGGACCAATGTCACCCAATAGGCCACATCATCGGCGAGATGGCGTACAAAAAATATGGTTCAGTAGAGGAAGCGCTCTCTAAATGCACGAGCACGTGCCGCAGCGCATGCACGCATGGCGTGATTGGCGCAGGCGTACTGGCCCAGCTTGGTGAACAATACTCTGAGGAAGATGTCGCGCACGCGCTCGCCGGCGGGATAGAAACGATTGGCAAAAAATATTGCGACGCCGGGACCCCACTGTGCCACGGCATGGGCCACGTCGCGTATATCGCGACAGACAGGAATGACGAAAGGGCGCGCGCCATTTGCGATGCGATTGCGGAGAAACCTATTGCGCGCGAGGTCTGCTATCAAGGCCTTTTTATGGAGCGTGCCGGCACGTTCATCAACCTCCTCTTTCCCTCCGCGACCGGCACGAGGCCGCAGATACGAAGCGGAGATTACGCGTACCCCTGCACGCTCGAGCCGCAGCGATCGCGTCACGCATGTTTCCTGTTCCTCAACGCGTATCAAGAACCTCTTTTTACACTCGACGGTCTCGAAACCCCCCAGCAAAAACTCGATGCCGCCAGGGCGCTATGCGAATCACTCGCTGCCCGCGATAGAGCAGACTGTTTCGAGGGTATCGGGACCTCTGCCGCGCTTTTCGGTTTCAGAGAAGTATCGAACGGAACTATCCAAGAACTTTGCGAGAGTCTCTCAACTCTCAAAGACCGCAGCGCCTGCGTGCTCGGGATACTGCCGCAGTTTTTCTACCAAGATCTCCGCGGACTTTTTGAGTACTGCGCAGATATCTCGGAAGAGCCGCGCAAACAGCTCTGTTTCGATGCGTCATTTTTGTTTTTGTCTAACGGAAGACTAGAAGCCGGCATGCCGGCCGCGTGCGCTACAAATGCCGCCTGCCTCGATCAATACAACCGATACCTTCGAGACCGAAGCAAAAAACCCGATTACCGTTTCGGGCTGTATGGCGCGTGAAGAGACTGCGAGAGGAGAAGTCTATCCGATGACTGCATCGACTGCGGCTTTAAACGACGGCGAGAGCGGGAAAAGCCGGTCCGTGAGCGTGCTCCAGCGGTAAACTCCCGAGCCGGATGATGTTTCCAGGTTGCGCAGAAACAGGACAAACGAGCTGGTGCCGGGCTCTGTGATAGCGCGCAGATCCAGCGCCAACTGATCGAGCTGCTCCTTGGCGGCTTCGGATTTGCCTAAAGACTCGAGCCGGATCGCGTACGGGAAACGAGCTGAGAGCAGCGCGCCCTGCCCGGTAATGTTTGGGGTATCCTGCGCAACCTGAATCAGATCTTCAAATTCTCCTTCGTACTGGCTCAGATACGGTTCACCAACAACCGCCGCCAAATTGCCTATGACATGGGCTCTGTATAGTCGATAGTTGATGTACGAAAAACTCCATGTCCGAGCCGCGCCCTGATATTCTTTAATTGCCGCGTCATCGGCTTTTTTCAGGAATTCTTGCGCCTTCGACGCATACGAGTCGGCCGTGGCCTGCTCCAGATCCGGATTGTCCAGCTTTTGCCCAGAGTACCATCGAGCTACACGAATAGCGGCCACGGCGTTGGGGAGTTCTGAATACGACACCTCTGAAAGTTTGCGCAAAGATAGGCCGTTGTCCCCCGGAACACGAAACGTGTCAAAGGGCGCATCTCTAAAGATCTCGTCAAACACTCTTTGATCCAGCCCGGAAGCACTGTACTGCGTCACGATGGCATTGAGCGCTTCGATGCGCATTCGCAAAGACGCGCTTTGGTTCAAATAAACTTGTTTCAGAGCAGGAATGTCTTTGATACGGTCTTGTATGTCTTGGCTCTCATAGAATTCCGCGCCCGCCATGCTAAGAACCGCTGTAGCTTTGTCGTCAATGGTGCTTAATGGATCGGCGAGCACTGCCTTCGACTGCGATATCGCTCCGGCATAGTCGCCGTGTTGCCGAAGGTTTATGGCTTGTCGAGCCGGCGTGCTCAAAACAACTTCACCTGGGGCAATTCCATACCCCGCTCCCGGGGCAGAGCTTCCTGCAAAAAGCATTACTATCGCGACGACAAACGCTGAAAACGCGACAGCAGCGGCCGCTATTGCCAAATATCTCGCCGGGTGTTTTATCATGAAAATGTATCAACCCCCAGAACCGCCATCAGCGCCATCAGCGCAGCCGCTGTCCGAAGCGTCGCCGCCACTGCCGTCGCCGTCCGCACACGCAGAATCGCCGGGACCCCCGCTATCCCCGCCACACGAAGCGTCGCCGCTCGAAGGCGCGTCCGCGTGGACAACGTCATCGCCGGTAAGAAATACGTTCGAAAGCGCCGCCCCAATACTGCTCTGATCAGTCGCTTTCTGGACACCAAAAAAAACGACGAGAAAGCCGCCTACTATCAGCAAAGCGTTGCCTGCTTTCTGGAGAAACTGCCGCATAGCGAAAGTATATCGGCAAAATGTAGGCTGCCAAACGTCCTTATGTGGACATTAACCCGCTCTTCCCACAAGAATTTGCTTCATGATAGGATGCCTTGATGATACTCGATGGCATACATGCTTCTGAGGTATCCGATGACGCATCCATTACCGAAAAAGCAGTTTCCGCGTTTATACAATTCGCCGAAAAAAAACTCGATTTCACCGCAATACGCAACACGCACGGCATTCCGCGAGAACTCGTGAGGCCCCTCCAGATCGCAGCTCGATTGCGCAAAGAAGGCATCATCGACTCATTCGGAAAAGGCGCCAACTACCCCGATGCGCCGCACATGTATTCTTGGAGCGCGCTTGGCAAGCACATTGCCGGCAAACAGGCAGGCGGAGCGACGTTTGAAGACAACGCCTCCGCGCTCTACGCAACGGTCTGTGAAGCGCAGGAAAGGTATCTGTGGACGACGCAGAGAGATCATTTCGTCGACCCGCGCGAGGGGACCTTCGAAGAAATTCAGAGTTTTGGGCCTGCAATCGCCCCGGAGAGATTTGCTGGCTACTCTGAGGCTGAGCGGGCACGAAATCCCGTGCGTCAATTACGCAAAGACTCCAAATTCCTGTGGGTGAGAGCAAAGTCACTCGTAAGCGGCGGCAATGTCTATGTCCCGGCGCAGTCCGTAAGCGGAGGGCGCTTTACGCATAGCAGCGTAAAACCCGCCTCTGATGAGCCGCATCTGCGGCAGCGCACCACCATCGGCCTTGCCACGTGGAAGACCTTGACTGGAGCGCGGCTGCGCGGAGCGCTCGAGGTGATCGAAAGAGACGCGTATATGATCCAGTGGTTTAGCCAATTGACGCTTCCCCGTATTCCTCTCGCATACCTACAGAATACCGATCCGGTGCTCGCGCAAGCGCTCGAGGCATGCGAGCGCTATCGAATGAAACCCCATGTGGTTAGTCTACTCACCGACGCGCCCGCGCACGCCGTGATGGTCGTTATCGAAGACATAACCGACGCCGGACCAAGGTTTTCAATCGGGCTCAACGCCCATCGGGAACTATGCAAAGCAGTCCATAAAGGACTTACCGAAGCATTGCGTACGCATCGCGGGTGGCGCAGACGCAAAGAAGCGGGAGTCGCCATTGATCCGTCCGTTGCGGTCCCCGACATAGGACACCGGGAACGCGTCGACTACTGGGCTCTACCGGATAATGCTAAACGCCTCGAATTTCTCATTGCAGGCGAGGAAATGCAACCTGAAAAGAAACCTTGGGATACCGACACCGAGGAGGAACACTTGGGCCGCATCAGCGAATGGTGCCGTTCGCGGGGGTATGAGTGTGCGACGGTCTCTTTAGGTGCCTGTAGCAAGAATTTTACGGGCTTCAATATAGAAGTCGTCACGATCCCAGAGCTTCAGCCTGCATACCTCGAGGAACGATATTTTACCTCCGGGGGAAAACGCTGGAGAGAAATTCCTGAGATGTTCGGCAGACGCCCACGCAAAACGCCTTTTTCCGAAAGGCCGCATCCTTTTTCATGAATTTTTTTCTTCCTCACCTGCTGCGCAAGCTGCGCGACGCGCGCCTTACGCGACGAGGCGCGACGCATCATCCCCACAGCGTCGCAACCGGTATTCACAAAGCATACCCTCGCATGAAGAGCGTTGTGCTGCCTGCTCCGGCGCTTGAGGCAGATCTCAGCGAAACGTTGTTGCGCCGCCATTCAGTCGCCTCCGGGATTGGCGAGCCCGATACCGAGATACGCCTGCAAGAGCTCGGCACGCTTTTGGGACTAGCCTTAGGAAAGAGAGAAGGCTCTCGGACGCGGAATTATCCGTCTGGCGGAGCCCTCTACCCCATCGAAACATATCTGGTAGCGAACGCCATAGAATCTGAAGTGCCGGGAATTTTTCACTACAATCCCTCTGGGCATGTGCTTGAGCGGCTCTGGGACCTCCCCCCGGCATTCTCCATGCAGGAACTTGCCCGTCGCCCCGACGATTTGCGAATTTCTACGCTGCTTGTCTTTACGTCGGTGTGGGAGCGTTCCTCCGCCAAATACGGCGACCTGGCGTTTCTCCATGCGCTTCTGGAGGCCGGTCACATGAGCGAAAACATCCTGCTGGTGGGTACGGCTCTCGGCCTCCACATGCGTCCGTATGCCGGATTTAATGACGCGCTCCTCGCGCGACTTCTGGACATCCGCGAGGAAGAGGAGCAAGCGGTGCATACCATAGCGCTATGCAAATAATGGTGCAGTACACGCGCAACGCCTGGGAGAGATACGCGCAGAGGTTGCGGCATTGGCTCAGGCCGATTGAAGCTGGGTATAAAAAAATATTCTCGATAGAGGAAATCGAAAATCAGCCCGTCGTCCAATGGATGTTCGGCGCAAGCTTGTTTTATTTTTTTGTCTCGTATAGCTGGTGGATATCGCGCGATACCGCCACGCTTGAGACTGCGCAAAGCGGAGGCGCAATCTGCTGGCCGTATTTCCAGGACTGCGCCCACCTCTATTTCCTGAGTGCATTCCCCTACGGCTACACGCAATCCGCCTTCTACATGCTGCTCTACACAGTGATGTGCCTCATCGTCTACTGCATGTGGAAGCGCGAGTGGGTCTACGCACACCTGCTTCTTGCACTCCTGTTGATCTGGAAGCTGTTTGTTATCTTCCTCGTCAGCTTCCTGCAAGCGGGGCCATATGACTACTACCACATTGTGCTGACCTCGGTACTCCTATTTGCCGCACACAAAGAATTCTTTCTGAAACTTTCGTTTGTGTTTATGTACTTCATGTCGGTCACCGTGAAATTCACCGACGGTTGGATTCTCGGCACGTATTTCTCGAGCATGCGCAGCGGACTGCCGCTTTTCCCGGAATGGTCGACGATATTTCTGACTAATTTCGTGATATTTATCCAGATCATCGACTCGTGGTTTCTCATGTCGCGCAACTGGTTTCTGCAAAAGATATCATTTGTGATCGCCGCTGCGTTCCATATCTACTCGGGAGTCTTGGTCGGCTACAATTACCCGTCGGTGGCGCTCCCGGCGGTCCTCATACTTTTTGGCCCAATGTACCGCTTCACGCGAACGCCCTTTACGCGAAAAGCCGCCGTCGGCTGGGTGATTATCGGACTCTTGGCGCTATTCCAGCTCTTGGGTTTTGTCGTCTCGCCGAACCGATTTATGACCTTGGAGGGCCATCGCTACGGCATGTTTATGTTCGAAGCCAATCATCAGTGTCTCGGGACGCTCAAAACCTACAGAAGTGAGCCCGCAGCGCGGGCGTTCTGGAGCGGACTGGATTGTTCGGGCCTGTATTGCACAACAGAGACCTCCGTACAAACAGAAAATGGCCAGACGGTTCGAACCCGAAAATTCGAGTCGGCTGCCGCGTGGAACCGATGCGACCCCTATGAGATATGGGCACGGGCGAAAAGCGCCTGCACAGACGCCGGCGTCGAACGCATCGCGTTACAGTTCGATCACTCGATAAATGGCGGGCCATTTTATCGCATCGTCGACGAGGCAAATATCTGTGTGCTCGAGTATAAGCCATTTTCGCACAATAGCTGGATTAAAGTCCCGCCTGAGGCGCCGCTCGTCGGCTATCCCGTTCAAAATTTCTATTCTCTATGAACCCATCCACAACACCTCAGATCATCGTGCTCAAAGAGCTCTCCGGAAACCCGCCTGTTCAACTGCATCCAATTCAGCAATTCATGGCGCCGCATATCGACACGATGGTTGCTTTCTGGATCGCCGTATGGTTTGCCACAGGAATCGCCGTACTTTTGGGGCTTTTGCGAGATTATCGCGAACACCGCAAGAGCAAACACTAGACTATGCATCCCCACGAAGATCTCCGCAAAGCGATACAAGCCACCGTCCTCAAGCGCGCTGAGGACGGGGCAATGATCGCCTCCGTAAAGGCCCCCGGTACCTACGATGCTTGGCTGTTTGATTTTCGTGCGCTGATGCTTCAGCCAAAGTGGCTCAATCGGTATGCGGAAATATTTTGGCAGCGCTACGCAGGCAAGCTCCCCTTCCAAGTGGCCGGCCTCGAGACCGCGGGCATACCGCTTGTATCCGCGATCGTTATGAAAAGTGTGGAACGCGGCACGCCAGTCAACGGCTTTTACATTCGCAAATCGCGCAAACGCACTGGCCTTATGAAATACATCGAGGGCACGCTGACGGACGAGCCCGTACTGTTCGTTGACGACCTCGCAAATTCGGGGCAGTCGATTGCAAAGCAAGTCGAAGTGCTCAGGGATGCCAAAGTCACGATGACGGAAGCGTTTGTGCTCTTGGCTTTTCGCAACGACGAAGCCTATGAGGCTCTGAAAGAAAAAGGCGTGGCGCTCTCACATCTTTTTACGCTTCGCGATTTCGCTCTGCCGATGCTTTCGTCGGACTCTTCAGATACTCTAAAGCAGCCGTACGAGGTGCTGTGGCGTCATCACGGCGCGGCTCCCAGCTTTAGCATCGTCGTGCAAAAATCGGCACCGGTCGCGGATGAAAAATACGTGTATTTCGGCAGCGACGACGGGATATTTCGCGCACTCGATCAGAGGAGTGGAGAAGTTGTCTGGGAATTCAAAATAGGACCGTATCCGGCGGGCAAGGCTATACTTTCCACACCGGCGCTGCACGGCGAAACGGTGTATTTTGGCGCGTATGACGGCAACACGTACGCGCTCGATGCCAATACCGGCGCCAAGAAATGGAGCTACGAGCGCGCCGACTGGGTAGGTTCCTCACCCTGTGTAGCCCCGGATTTAGGGCTCGTGTATATCGGGCTTGAATACGGACTATGGCACAAGCATGGCGGCATAGCCGCGCTTGACGCGCGCTCCGGGGAAGAAAAGTGGCATCAGGACCACGCAGGCCTTACCCATGGATCCCCACTATACATCCGCGAGGAAAGTCTGGTCGTGATCGGAAGCAACGACGGTTTTCTCTACGCGTACGACGCGCAGAGGGGCACCGAACGGTGGCGTTTGCGATCGGACGGCGCCATAAAAGCGCGCCCGGCATACGATCCCAAACACAGACTGGTGGTATTTGGCACCATGAACGGTACGCTCTATGGCGTCTCTGTGCATGATGCCGCTATCCGGCATGTCTTTGACATGCGAGTGGGCATATATTCGACGCCTCTTGTCCATGAAAACACCATATATGCCGCCTCGATCGGAAAACAACTCGTTGCACTCGATGCACATTCATGGCGCGAGCGCTGGAAACACGAAGCCAGCGGACGCATATTTGCCTCCCCGGTCATGCATAATGGCTCTTTGTGGCTCGGCTCCAACAGCGGCAAACTCTGTGAGATAGATCCGAACTCTGGGAAACTGCGGAGCTTTTTCCAGGTTTCGGAACGGATAGTCAACGCCATTGCCTCCAACGGCGTCCGCCTATTCGTGCCGACTATCGCCAACGAGGTGTATTGTTTGAAGCGCGTCGCGACGGAGCCGGAGAGCTCCTAGACGCGCGGCCGGAGCGCAATTCACCCATCCTGCCCCCGCAGATGCCGCTCAAATTGAGAAACGGACATTTCATACTGCGCAAAATCAGGGCCGAGTTTTTCGCGCAGCTTATTTCTCGTTCTACGTATGAACGACAAAGTGTTCTCTGATCCATCCGACCAGCGGACTTGCATGTCCGGCCAAGAAGATTGATACACTATTCTCTGAAGCGAATAGGAGTTCGCCGGATGTCTGAAGGCGTCATTTGGATGTTCGAGAGCAAAACGCACTATCGGAACGCGCAGATACGCGAGACACAACTCGGGAGTGGAGTAATGAAAAAAGGGCTCGTGCTGCGCCTTGTTCGCCACGCACCATTCCATGGGCGCCACAGTCCCGATCGAAAGAGGCAGGTATATGTCGTCCTTCGTGAGAGTTTTCTTTTTCGGATCTGCGACATATGCCTGGTTACCGCCCGAAATGACTGCGTACCCTCCCCGCTTTTCGATGATTTCCATCAGGCGGATCTGGAGGTATCGATACGGGTACGTCGCCGGGTACGTCTGCGCGTAGGTATGCACACTCTCGTCATAAAACTTTGCGATATCGATTTTCTCGATCTCTTGGGGTATGCCGCGTTCGCGGCACCACATTGTCGCGTACTGGATATCCCGCGCATTTAGACCTCCTTGATATTCCAAAGTAAGCACCGAGAAAGCTATGCCCTGGTCGAAAAAAGCGCGGCAAATTATTTCGCCCTCCATTCCCCCGCTAAAGTTGATCCAGATAGGCTTTTTTGTTTTGTTCATCACCGCACGAGCAGCAGCGTGCATTTCTTCTTTCCAGCCTTGCGCTTCGCGGGTGCAGGCGTCGAAATGCAGCCGTACGCCTGTCGTGCGGCCGTCGCTGTCAGCATACCGCGCATATCTGAGCGCACTCATCGCAGAGAGTATACCTCATGCACGTTCGAGACATGAGCGCGAAGATGTCGGGAGTTTGCGGCTGAAATGCTAGTATGTCGGCGTGGCCACGCAAAAGAAAACACTTATTTACGATGCTTCGTGCAGAACCTGCACTATTATGAAGAGCGCCGCGCAGATAGCAGTCTCTAACTACGAGTTTGTGGACGCTGGCTCGGAAACCGGCCAAAGACTCGTGGCGCAACGCAACCTCGATGTCGGCTCGAGCGCCTACGTGCTCGATGGTGAAAGAGTATTGTCCCGCTCAGACATGATGATTTCTGTCGTGCGCGACATGCGTTTGGTAGGTCCGCTTTTTGCCGCTCTCATACGGCTCGCACCCTATTCTTGGCATGAACGCGCATACGACTGGCTGGTGCGCCACCGTATTCGATGATCTAGCGCAGACGCGCGGCAAAAGCGAGGTCCGCCTCAGAAGTAAAGAAAAGCTGGACCCTGTTTTCGCGCGCCAGGTATAGACATTCTTCCTTTTCTGCGCCGGTAAGCGTACCGCAGATGTCCTGTGTGATGACGGCATATTCATCACTTTGTCTCGAGTTATCGATGGATGCGCCAACCCGATCAGCCACGATCGCCGTACACATGACGCTTTCGTAAACACTGCTGGTGTTTTTGCACATCTCCTTGATATCTTTGTAGTGCGCAATACGCACGGCGCGAATGGCAAACAGCTTTACGCACGCCATCCTGTTTAGATCATCTGAAATCATCTTGCAGCGGCCAATCTTCTCGCGATATTCCAGGTTCTGCTCCCTGGTGTCCATAAGTCCCGAATGCTCCAGGTAACAAGGCACTTGGTACTTTGCTGGCATCGCCTCGCAACGGACAAAGCGAAATGTGCCGCTTTCATATACAACGGCGTCGGGATTATACTGCGCATCTTCCATAAACCCTCCCGTCAGGCAGTCGAATCGCTCCGTTTCCGCTCGGGAAACACGATCACAAATACCGGTCATACGGTCTACATCGTAGTCCAGCTGGATAAGCGCAGCATGGCCTATGCCGTGAAAACAACTCCCCTTATTGCGATTTGGCGTATGTGCGCACGCGTTTGAGAGAACGGCGACAAGATCGTCTTGATCAGTAACGCCCCGAGCAAGCTCTTCGGCAATCCCGTGAAAGTATCCGTTGCCGCATGTCGCTATGTTTTTATACAGAGGCTCGGCGTTCATTAGAGAAAAAGCCGCGTGCGCATCGTTGCCGCTTAAACGAAACGCCGCATGGCCGATGCCATGCGATATGTAGTGGCAATTCGCTAAGAGGTCGGGCTGTTCTCTCCCAAGTCTGGCCATATGGGAGAAAGCGTCCTCTACTCCGTGCTCCATCGCATAGTCGTCATAAAACTTCCGCATGCATTCGTCTGCCGATCGGCGCGTAGCGCCAATGAGATTCTTGCATCGGTTGACGGCGTTCATGTCTTCGATCGTAACCAATACGTCGTCTTTAATAACTTCCTGCGCATCAAGGACGGCATAGTACCGAGCGATCCTTTGTTCGGAGGCGCTGGCATTCAGGTAGTTGACGAGAAGCCCTGCACTCGCTCCCAACACAATCATGCATACGCTCAAAATGAGGCGCTTGCGTGTAAAGACAGCAAACATTCTTTGATACTATCACTTTCGGAGTTTCGATACTGCAGAGGTAAGGCCGCCGTTGAGAGAAATAGGTAGCAGGGAGTATGCGGCACGCAGGTTAGAGTGGCCGCTCCAGTTCTCCTGTGCATCGAAGCTACGGGGCTTCAGTGTAAACATAAAAATCCCCGTGGGAGGGATTTTATGTTTACATCATTTTTACATCTATCGATACGCCCGAAGGAAGATCAATATTAGTCAGAGCTTCGATAACCTTTGGTGCTGGATTAAGGATATCAATCATTCTTTTGTGTATTCTCATCTCGAACTGCTCGCGAGCGTCTTTGTCGATAAAAGCAGCGCGGTTGACGGTGTATTTTTTGATGTCTATAGGGAGGGGAATGGGGCCGACAAGCTCTGCGTTGTAGCGAGCTGCAGTATCGATGATCTGTTTGACAGAACGGTCGAGGACGGCGTGCTCATACGCGCGCACCTTGATTCGCAGACGCGAGGGGCCGCCGGAGGAGGCTTTCTTGGCCCGGGCTGCCCGAGGCTTACTTGCTGCTTTTGTTGCTGTCATAGTTCTGCGGACCCGGCCTCCAGCACTCTGTGGACGGCTTGGGGAACCCGCGGAGTATGCATCATTTCTCAGGAAAAAGCAACTTTTTGGCAGATTCCACGTAAGGCTCGAAATCTCTCTCCATGCCGAAATTGCTCACCATCGCCGCCTTCTCACAGAGCTCGCGGCTCCCCGCGGTATAGGCCTCGCACGCTCTCGCCGCGATCTTTCTATCGTAGATGTTAGTAAACCCAAAAACCCCTTCCATACAGAGGCGCTTGTCGAGGTCATCTCCGCTCTTGCATACTTCGTTAATCTTGATCGGATCTTGGTACACTATCCGATACGCGCCAAAGCCAAGCCCGTGGAAACACCCGGATCGATCGCTTCCGGTGAGCGCCAAACAAGTATTCTGCGCCTCCTCAAGCTGCGTTCGAAAGTTAAAGACGCTTCTCAGTTTGTATCTAAAGCAGGCGGCAGGAAAAGGATTGTTCGCGCACGGGTAAATCTTTGAAACTTTGGCGTCCGACTCAGCATGCTGGATATCCCGTTCCATGTACACGCCTGTCGCGCAGTAATACATCGCCCCCCACCCCCTTTCTTCAAAAAGCTTGCATAAGTCCAGCGACTCACGCACCTTGGCGCCGCCTAAAATGGCGAGCGCATGCCCGACCGCGTGATAACAATTCCCGATCGGCGTATACAAAAGGATCGGGCTGTTTTCCTTGCAGAGCCCCTGTATTTCCTGCGTAAAGCCGGACGACAGATCTTCCAGCTTGACGTGCTCTTCACTCGATGCAGCTGTTTGGCCGGACTTTTCCATAAACATCTGCATCAGGACTCCATGCGTGCAGCCGTTTGAGCATGACGGTCCGCATATCATTGTCGCTTCGGCCAAATCGCGAGTGCGTTCGTAAACCACCCTGCCGAAATTGTGTCCTAGCGCATGACAAAACGGAGTATCATTGAGCGCGGCAATAATATCTTGCGGACCGTACACATCGTAGTTTTCGCGGTAAAAATTCAGGGCTACCGAGCCTCCGGATTCTTTTGGCTGGACCTTCAATAGAGCCCCGAAACGCCTCTGCTTTTCGGTAAGCGCGGCGGGTTGAGTGCGCGCCATTCCGGATTCGTCGGCATTAGCCGGAATCACGGGTGATTTTTGTATTTCGCTCGAGAGCAAAGACAAAAGAGCCGCCAGAAAAATCACCGAAATGACGATCTGCACTGCGCGGATATTCATACGATGATTGTAAACGATTTCGAATATCGATCCTGTTATTCGATCTGCTATTGCAGAAAACCGTGCTTCATATCCCCTTCACCGCAGCCGGATTACACTCACCGTGCCTCTCCGGTCGATCGCCGGTAGGCCCTGCGGGCGCTCTGTTGGCTTCCCCCCAAAGCAGCAGAGCGCTCATTTTCTATTTCAAATGCTTGTTGAGAAACGCTACGGTCTTCGCCCAGGCGTCTGCGGTCTCTTGAGGCGCATGGTTTGCGTTCGAAGGATTAGCGAATGCGTGGCCGACTCCCGGGTACATGTAGATTTCGTTCTCTATACCTAGCGTATTGAGCGAATTCTCAAACGCCTTCACCGTCGTGGTTGGTATCGCCTGATCAGCATCGCCAAAGACACCCATCACCGGCCAGGTGATCGGGGCTAATTGTTGCGTAGTCGTTGCCATGCCGCCGCCATAGTAGACGACCGTAGCGTCAAGCGGCTCACCCGAAATAGCGAGCGCCACGGACTGTCTGCCGCCGAAGCACCAGCCCCATGATGCGATTTTAGTAGCGCCTTGGTCCCGAAGGTATTTGGCGGCTGCTCGCATATTTGCTGTGCCAGTCGCCTGTCTGAACTGCGAGGTCATCGCTCGAGCCTGCTCTTGGGTCTCCAACACCTGACCGTTGAACAAATCCACTGCGAGCACCATATAGCCCTCTTTGGCCAAATCTTCCGCGGCCTTTTTTATTTCCGCACGTAAACCGCGGTTTTCGTGGATCATGATAACGCCGGGAAACGGTCCGTTCATTTCAGGACGAGCGAAGTAGCCGGTTACGTTTTCAGTATACACAACACTACTCGTAGCGATATTTTCCTGAGTGCTGAGAGCCGCTTCAGGGACCGATGAGTCCGTGAAATACCAAAACCCGCCAGCTGCAAGGGCTATAACGATGATACCGATCAGAAGATTGTTCATGGTCGTATTGTATACGATAACCCGCCGGCATGACATCCGCATGAATAATCGCTCGACACCCGAGCATGCTACTATTTTCACATGCAGTGGGTGAAGAAACTCTTTTGGGCTGCAGCGGCTAGCACTGCGGTCTATACGGCTAGCATCTCTTCCCCTTGGTGGAGCGCTGCCAAGGCCGGACGCTACGATATGCTGATCAACCTCACCGTCCCCAGCATTTTCCTGCTTATACTGTCGTACTACCTGCTGCAGAAAAAGTACGAAGGCTTTTCAAAACTGCTGTCGCTTTTCATCATAGTACTGCAAATAAGCGTAGCCCTTACGCTCTATCTCGCCATACGAGGCTACTCCTAAACTGCAGACTTTTCGACACGCGCGTAGAGTCGGTACCGATGACCGAGGTACGTAAAGATGATAAACATCGGCAATCCGATGATGTTGAAAGCCATATCATGCCCGATCATCATGTTGTTTACGATTCCCAAAAGGGTGAGGAGTACGCCGACTACGAGCGAGAGCCGATATTTGGTTTCGCCTGCTAGGTACGTAGTCACATAGCCAGCCTTAAAAGACGCCAGTATCCACCCGAAAAGTACCAGGATGTATGCGGTCCATGGCAAACTGGCGGTAAACGCCTGCACCGCAGCGGTATCTTCCCAATCCAAATCCGCCGGAAGCGGGAAGAAAAAGGAATTGATGTATTCCAAGAGCATCATAACGACAAACGCTACTACTAGACCCGCAACCACCGGCCACACTTTTTGCTTAAGAAAGTTCATAGCGACACTGTAGCATGGAGGTGATAGGATTCATTTATATAAAAACGTAATCCTAAAACCATGGCGCTCACAGAAGAAGATAAGAATTGGATCAGAGAAGAAGTCCGTCTGCAATTAAAAGCTCTCCCGAAAGATAATCCAGACGCAGAATGGAATCGAATGAAAGCATGGGTTGCGAAAGATATCGAAATAAGGCTAAAAAGAGCTTTGGCACCAACTGAATGATTTCTTGATCGCAAAAAACCCCCTGTTCACATCCAACGAGAATCATTCTCCCTGAGATCCTTCACCCTATATGCTGCGATCTTTTTTATAAGCCCCGTAGGCAGCGGCTTGTCGTACGGAAAAGACACTGAGCCTTTGCCCGTGCGAAATTTCTTGAGTTCTGTTGCAAAGCGCTTCAGCGCTCTTGGTGTTGGCATGAAATTGAGATGGTCTTTGTACGCGTAAAAAGCAAAGAGTATGCGCGACTCCTCAAATACAGGTGCACGCCATTTTATTCCCTCGGTGGCTTTCGGAGCGGCTTTTTTTAGGATCGAGCGGAGCGTGCGCAAATGCCTCTGCGATTGTTTCGGTGCGGACGCGATGTAGGCGTCTATGCTTTTATTTTTTTTCTGTCCATTATTCATACCGCTACGCGAGTTTTTCCGTATAATCGCGAAAGTTGTTGAGGATCGACTGCCAACCGCTACGCTGCATTTCTACTGAATTTTCGCTTTCTGGATCAAAATTCACACTCACTGCCGTGCTGTTGCCCATTTCCTCAAAGGTGATTTCGACTTTTCGAGCATCATCTCCATCCATGGTGTAGGCAATGCGTTTATTCGGGATAATCTCGTCGTACGTGCCACTGAAATCAAAACCCTCATCGCCTTCTTTAGACTCCATGCGCGTCGTAAAACGCCCGCCGACACGCAGGTCGTTTTCCGCGCTCGGCGCGCACCAATCATCGGAGGCAAAGGCCCAGTGCACAATGTGCTTAGGGTCCGTGTATGCATTCCATACCCTATCTGAGGGCTCATTTACTATGGTGGTAACAGTAATTTTATTGCTCATGATGCTATGCTGACTTTCCCTGCAAATACAAGGATACTATCCATCCACTACGCGGCAAGCGCCATTCGTGCACCAAGGTACAAGTATTTCAGGGTGGATTATGTACATTTATTTTTACAGCCAGCGTCGGACTTTGCGCCTATACGCGTCGTAGTCTTGTGCAAATATGCGGGACATCTTCGCCTCTTCAAACGGAATAAAAACGAAATTGAACAGAAAGAAATACGCTGTCGTTGCGATAAATAGCGGCAAAGTCCCGACCCAGATAGCAGCTCCGAGAAGTTGGAGTACCAGCCCTAGGTACATGGGGTTGCGCGTGTAGGTAAACGGGCCATAGGTAACGAGTTTGGAATTGCTAGCTGAAGTCGGCAGTATTTCGGTTTTTTCTTTCGAGAAGAGCGAACTTGCATACATAGAAAGCACGAGGCCAGCGAAGACAAGTAGAATCCCCGCCACAGGATACGGATAGGTAAAAACCCGAGCCGCAGGCAGGTACAAATGCACCAGGAGTCCCATCCCCAGGAGCAAGAAGAACCATATCGGCGGCAATATTCTCAAAAGCGGATTCATGTCCGCATTCTAGCAGATGTGCTTCTTACGACTTGATTCCATCACCCTGACCGCTGTTCCAGAATCCTTTTACGAATCGCCAAGCGTATTTGGCAATCACGAGCATGATCACCCCGTAAATAAGCCACTGCACAATCCAGATGAGGAAAAGTACGAGACCGATAGTAAGTTCCTGCAGCATGGTATTGAGGTTTTGCACGAATTCGCGCACTGCCTGTTTCCACGAATCCCCTATCTGCCTGCCATCGATGTATTTGTTTTCGTAGACGTTTACGTAGAAATACGTGTAGTCGAGTTTGTCGAGCTGCTCGGCTTTTGCGCGGCTCAGCCGGTCAAGCTGCGTATCGATATTTATCTTTTCCTGGGTAAGGCGTTCGATTATCTGGATTTTGCTGTCGATGATTTTCGCAAGCGCATCGGCGTTTTGCGTGTTGGTGGCCAAGCGCGTGATTTCGTCGTAGGCGTTGAGTGCGCTTTTGAGGGTGGCGTCTATCGAGGCGCGCTTCGCCTGTAAGATCTCGGTCTCGTTGGTAAAGTCATCAATCTGCGACTTGATCGTGTAGGTGTTTTCGGAAAGCTCGCGCGGATCGAGCTTTTTAAGCCACGCGAGCACGCCCTCGACGCTTTCGTGCTTGACCTTGAAAGTATAGTTGCACGAGTGCTCCGAAGTGTTGGCGTTTTCAAATATCACATCTGTGCGTTTCTTTAGTTCGTCAAATGCGGCACATGTTTGCTCGAGTCCGCGAGTTTCGATGCTTGCACTGTATTGGGTCACTTCAAATTCCTCCGCGCTGTCTCCTGTCGGCGAAGACGGCTGCGGCGGATATATGGTCGAAGCGGCATTACGGTACGAAAGCTCCGGCATCATGGCATCCTGCGAGACATAGTCTGCGGATTCGCCATAATCGTAGCCCATCTTTCCCCCGCCCATTCCGTAGCCCATGCTCGGGGAAACTCCCATCGGTGTCGTACCGGGCACCCCTGGGATATTGAGTGAGACTCCTCGAAGAGCTGTGCTTGCGATGCTTAGACCAATGTAGAGAACGATCAATGCCGCGACCCCGAGGCCTATTTTCTGCGCCGTAGTAAGGGTCTTGTAGTCAAAGTTTTTGAGGAAGTCCATATACCGGAATTGTACCGCAAACTTGCCGTCCCGTTCGACGTTTTTTCCCCTTTTGCCCCTTTAAAGATTTCCCATATGGGTATGCTTGAACGAATCCTCATATTTGAGCCCATAGCCGAGCGCCCTGTCGAGCGCAATATGCCCGAGAACTACCGTACCAAAGACAAAAAGTATCGGCGTATCCAGAAATATCCCGGCCGCGATAAGTAATGCCGCCAGTCCCAAAAAATGCGTCGCGTTGTACGTCCAGGCTCCGATCCTGGAATTGATCAGGTATCCGACCATGCCGATGTCCGGCAGTAGAAAAAGCGCCGGATACCACCACCAGGGATAGTGGACAGTGGAGAAAAGGTAGATGGATAGGAGAAACAGTGCGACGTATTCTGCTCTGAGGAGTTGTTTCATGCTTCAGGCTCTTCTTTCTTGTCCTTCTTGGTTTCTGCGGGACTGGCCTCCTCTTTCTTGCCTTCGGCCGTCCGGTTGCGGTTGGCGTCAAATATGATCCCAAAGACTATGCCGAGGGCTATTCCCATAGCCAGGTTGTCCAAAGCCGTCCCCAGCGCCACCCCGATAGCTATGCCTAATGCGATGCCCATAGGCCTAGGATAACATTTTGCCCATTCTGCATTAGACGAATGCAGTCTTGAGCTTGTCTATCGTTTCTGGACTCAAGTAGTGCCCGTTTCCCTCCTTTAGAAGCTTCAAAAGCCAAGCCCGGCCCACCACCTGAACACCTCCGACTGGTCGAGTACCAAAGCGCATGTATGCGCGCGGGTTTGAGAAAACAACTACCGGCTGAACTGCCATCTGAAATCCGAGGTGCTCTTGGATGCGATCGCGCACAGCGAAAGCCTGCGCCCAGGCCTGCTTGAGAAAGTCTTTACGGAATCGGAAGCCGTTGATCAGGAGTTTTTGACCGTCCGACGAGATATGACCTGTATGGCTTTTTACCTCGACGGTCCAAATACCTGTAGGGCCGATAACCAGGAAGTCGATGTCTCCTTTCTGGCCGAGGACTACATTGCTCTTTACTTTGTACGAATTAGGCAGATTTTGGAACTCGTCCGAAATATCGAACTCTCCGTGAGCGCCCTGGATAAAAAGCCGGTAGCGAGTGAAGTAGATGGTGCCTACGCCAAGGAGGAGGCCGATTAAGCCCATTTGGAGCCAAAAGCCTACGAAATTCGGAAGCATTCTATCGATTCGGACTGTCCCAAGAACAACCATGTCTCCGCAAAGCACCATAAGGATGCAGAAGGATTTGATGATTTCGCGGGTGCTGTAGGTCATATCCGCGACGCCTTGCGCGCCGAGGCCTGAGTTATGCCACGGATACAAGACCGGCACAAGTTTCGCGAGAAGCATCTCCAGGCTAGATTACAGACATCGGTGTGCACCTGCCACCGATCGCTACTAGTGAAAGCTGTGGCGGCCGTAGGAAACTCGGCACATCGCTAAGGTTTTTAGCTTGATGCAAAAATATCATGCTCGAAATTTCTTGGCGCCGCAGGGCGTCATTATTCGTTTAGCAGAGATAACAAGAAGTATATGGCAACATTAATCAAGATTCCGTCGGAAACGTTCCGCAAGTTGGACATACCCGGCGAAAAAGTCAGCGGAAAAATGTACGTCGCGATAGTAAATATCAAAGACGTACCGCACGCGTTAGAAGAGTGGCGTACCGTGAATCCGCGCGAGGTGAACCTGAGTTCGGGTGTCTCTAAGCAGATACGCAAGACACTGGACGAAAAGCCGCAAGAGTTCATATTCCGCAACCGCGGAATAACTGTGATTGCTTCCCGCGTAGAGTACGACAACCGCGTCAACGAGATCCGCGTAGAGTTCGAAGATAAGTCCAGCAACGGCGTCCTCGATGGAGGACATACGCTGATGAACATTCTTCAGTACATCGAGAACACTCAAGACCCCGCTGAGGCGTATGTTCGCATCGAGTTCCTTGAAGGGATAAAAAATATCGACGACGCCGTAGATATCGTCGATGCTCGAAACCGCTCTACCGCCGTTAAGGTAGCCGCGTTCGAGAACCTCCTTGGCCACTTCGATCCCCTTAAGGCGGCGCTCTCAAAACAGCCTTACGCGGAAAAAATAGCGTATAAAGAGAACGAACTCTCAGAGGACGAGACCCGCAAGGAAGTCCCAATAGAAGAAATTCTCGCGTACGTGCTTTGCTTCGACGCCGAGGACTTCGACCACAACAATCATCCTGTAATAGCTTACTCAGGAAAGGCGACCGTGGTTAAGTACTACGAAAAAAATGTCGAGCAAATGAAGAAGTACTTCGCGCTTGCGCCTGAGATTCTGCAGCTCAAGGATGCGATTTACGTAGACATTCCGCAAATCTGGAACGAGAATGGTAATAACGGCGAAGGTGGCCGAATGGGTAGAGTCCGAGGTGTAAAAATGGTAACCGAGAAGACTCTGCCCTTCTCGGGAAAGAAGACTCGCCACTCCCTCCCTTCAGGGTTTATCTTCCCCGCTCTAGCCGCATTCAGAGCACTTGTAAAAGTCGTAGACGGAAAAGCGCAGTGGAGAGACGACCCGATGAGGGTATACGAGAGTCTCAAGACAGATCTCGTAAAGCGCGTCGTGGAATCGGCAATTCGCGACGGGAACCCCAACGATACCGGTAAAAACGTCGACCTTTGGGGAGTTTGCTACTCCATGGTGGAACGAGAGGTCTTAGTCAGGAAACTGTAGGACCAATGCATAGCAAAAGCCCCGGAGCTGCCGGGGCTTTTGCTATGCGCACTATAGTCCAAGTTCGGAAAGCGGCAGCTCGTTAAAGTAGTGCTTGCAACCGACGGATTGAATATAGTTCAAGACGTCGCGGTATTCTGGCTTCAAAAACCAGTCGTTGAGGACATAGATATACTCCACGGTGACGTCCAACGGCTCGAGGAGTCGCGTGTACTGCTTCTTCTTGAAGTCGCAGGTTTGAAGCTTCTCATCCACGGAGCCAGCCACCTGCTGGAACTTCAACTCGACGATAAAGAGTTTCTTTTGCGCGGGTACATATATAGCCTCATCCGGCAGTAGCTTCTTCGAGAGAATCTTCGTGTAGTCAGCACCCTCTTCCTTTAGAAAACCGTACAGGAGGTTTTTTCGACAATTTCTAGCGACCACTTCCCCATTCTTTAAGATGCTATGGCCGTCCAGAGCAAATTCCGGCAGCGCGGTTAGGGCCGCGATAAGGTCACTTCGCTTTTCGAAGTGCAGGCCCGACTGCGTGTTCGCACCACCGATTCCGCCGGTTTTCATAGATGCCCAGATCCTTGATCCGATTTGAAGAAAGATCAAGGCATTCTGGTGCGCGATATTCTCTTGTTGTTCGGAGCTTTACAGTCTACAAATCTTGAAACCGTTTGACTGATAGATCAAGGTAATTTTTTTCCAAGTCGATTCCAATGAATTTACGTCCATGCGCTGCCGCAGCAAGTCCTGTGGTGGAGCTCCCGGTAAATGGGTCGAGAACCACGTCTCCTTTATTGGTGCTCGCGAGAACAATTCTCTTCAAGAGTTCCACTGGCTTTTGCGTAGGATGCTTTCCGTGCTTCTTTTCGCCTGGCTTCGGGTACCCTATCGCCCATACAGAGCGCATCTGTTTTCCTGGCTTCTTGATGAAGTCTTCCGTCCACTCCCCCTCCTTCATCAAGCCGTAGTTGAAAGTGTGTTTGGCTTTCTTTTCCTTTCGAGCCCAAAGAATAGTTTCATGGCTTGCAGTAAAGAACCGGCAACTTAGATTGGGTGAGGCATTCGGCTTAAACCATGTGATGTCGTTGAGTATGTGGTAGTTCAGAGACTGCAACGCATGTCCGCACTGATATATGGAGTGGTAGGTCCCGCTCACCCAAAGCGAACCTCCTGGTTTGAGTACCCGACGCGCAGCCTCGAGCCAACGATAATGGAATTCGTAGTCGTCTGCAAAACCCTTGCTGACATCCCAGTCGCCTTTGTTGACACTAACCATTCGACCAGCATGCACGGTAAAACCCCCATTGGAGAGGTTGTACGGGGGGTCCGCAAAAATCATATCTACTGAATTCTCCGGAATTTGCTGTAGAAGGTAGATGGAGTCCCCCTGATACAGGACGAAGTCGTCTTTCTGAAAGTATGGCCTCGTAGATATGTTGCTGAGAATTTTAGGGCTACTCTTGGCAGCAACACCTTTCTTCATGTCGCCCATTATATCAAAAGCTATCTTCAAAGTTTCGTCCTTCATAAAATACTGTCTTTTAACACCATTAATTTTCTGAAAACAAAGACCCGAGTCGGCAATGTATTGCCTGCTCGGGTCTTTGTTCAAAGATTCGACTAGTTTGAAGGAAAGCCCGGGGGCAAAAGTGGTTATGCGTCGCGTTGGCGTTTAGCGTAACCCCCGATTTCTGCTCTGTTCTACCGTAATAGTACGTTCGTTCTATTCGCTGTCACTGTGGATAACGGACTAGGCCACAAAACTTCATTTTTGGGAATCGGGGGTGGGTTTTGCGGGGACTATAGTGATGGGGTTTCTTCTATCCCCTCGCTATTGCAGTATTTTGCAAAACACTAGAACATATTGATCCTTGCGGGAATGGGTTACTGGGTATGGACGTATCTCGCGCCAGGTGACACGTGACGAAATTAGATAAGGCTCAGAATGGGTATTTTGGGAATGCTTAATTTTTGCAGTTTTCAAGTTGTTTTTTGGCCCAAATTCTATTCCCCCGGGTTCACTTGCGCTTAACCTGGCGCTGGGTATACTCCAAATATCTTTCGGTCGTCAGACCGAAAGGGTACTACATCCAAGGGTAGCCCTCCGAAAGGAGGGCTACTTCTATTTAGACCGCCTTTGTAGTTCTCTACCCCAGATATCGTCCTCGATATCGAGCAACTCAGTATATCCATCGCTCCCCGTCCTTAGCTCGTAGGAAACGTTATTCTTCGAGGAGAAAACATATACTTTCTTACCTTCGGAGCGCAGATAGGAGACCAGCGCGAGAAAATCCGAATCTCCGGTAAAAAATACTGCGGTTTCATAGGTATCTCTATTGTGCATTGCATCGATCGTCATCTCGACGTCCATATTGCCCTTTTCCTCAATAAAATCTCCCTCGTCGGTATGGACTGGGATTCGTTTTAGTTCTTTCTTTCTCACCATAAATCCAAGACTTTTCTTCAGGTATGTATAGAAGTTATGCTTCCCCTGCGTACTGTAGGCGCGAGTCCCCTCTCTTGGATATGCCGTATAGTAAAAAATCCGAACTATCTTCGGATGGAATTTCTTTCTCAGATATGCACGCAGCTTCTCATAGTCGAACATCTTGCCTTTCGCCTTTTGAGCCTGCCAAACGTTGGAGGCGTCGATGAACACCGCTATACTGTCGTGCAGTATTTTCGTCATGCGCCAGCATCATCCCACAAAACTTCATTTTTGGGAATCGGGGGGTGGGTTTTGCGGGGACTATGGGGACGGGGTTGGGATTTCGGCACGGACAAGCGCGGCGGATTCAAAGAGACGGAGTTTTTTGGCTATACACAGCCATAAAGCTTCATTTGAAATTAACCCAATTTAAGGATATACTTTGAGGTAAGAAGTAAGACCTCTCGCGTTGGGTTACCGGATGGTGGCCCGTCAAAGCGAGGGGCTTTCTTATTTATGGAAACAGCAACCGCTCATCGATGATTTTGGACTTTATTAGATCGTAAAACTCGAAATCTCCGTGCTCATACTTCCTGAATATTGCCCAGGAAATAAAATCCACCGCCTGAAGCGATTTGTTTTCGTGCGACGTATGAAGTTCTATCTTAAAATTCTTTACTTTCCTGCTCTCCATCGAACTGGCTAGATAATTCAGGAAGTTTTGTCTCAGGCTCTTTTTGGTATCCTTTCTATCTATATACAGCTCAATATGATCCCCTGGCGGCACTACACCCTTTGAGTGTAACCGGTCTAGCAAAATATTCGCGGTGTAGTTGTATAAAATATTCTTTTGGTTTTTTAAGTCGACGTAGACTTTCTCCTTATTTAAGACAATGCTTTGTACCTTTAGTTGATCTAAGGCACCCAATCGGCTTAGCAATCTACTCCTAGTTACATCTTTTTCGTTAGAGGCGTGGAGTTCATTTAGACGTGAATGCTTCTTGCGTAAAGTCCTCCAAACTTTCTTGACCTCTCTTTCTAAGACCCGCTTGTCCTGAACGATGGCTATAGTGAATATGAACCACTTACTGGAAGCATCTTTAAATCCTAAATCACCGCTTTCGTCGAGAAATATGTAAACCATGCGCGAGCATCATCCCATGGAACTTCATTTTTGGGAATCGGGGGTGGGTTTAGCGGGGACTATGGGGACGGGGTTTCTTCCATCTCCATCGCTATTGCGGTGTGCGGAAAACTCTAAAACATATTGATCCTAGCGGGAATGGGAGTATTGGGGATGGACGTCCCGCCAGGTGTCACCTGGCGGAACACCTGGCGGCGCCCGCATGCGCCACTACCACCTGCATCACGTGGAGCAAAGCCTGCAATCCTAAGCCTCTCCCTGCGTACCCAACTCCCTAATCCGGCCCCCCCTAAAAACTTTCATTCAAACGTTTTGCAAAATGTTGCAACGTTGCATGGCTACATTGCCTGACCTGCGGCCTAGTCGACGGCATATAGAGCGGGCGGCTGGTGGGCCGCCCGCTGGCTGGGAAAGAGGTGTAGGGTGGACACCCTACCTGCCTGCCTACTTCAGTCGCCACAAATTCCAGGCGCAGGCACCGGCAGCTACCCCGAAAGCTATCGCGGCCACACCCATCCTGATGTGGTTGTCGGGGTTGAACCCGATCCACTGCGCGTAGCCTAGGAGTACCGCACACTGGGTGCATTCGGCACCCAAGACTATAGAGACAAATAGTCCAAAATCCCGACGTAGTCCGGGAGCCGACCGAGTCCTCATCAGACTCTCCCCTGTTTCCAGCATGCTTAATCTCGGCACGCTTCCAGCACTATGCCCAAAAAACCCATCTCTCGCCAACTCTCCCCGACTTCTTCTCCCCGCATCTACCCGCCCCCCTCTGACTATTCAGTCAAACATTTAGCCCTCCGACGCCAAGGTTTGAGGGACAAGCAAAAGCTTGAATAGTTCAGCCCAAAAGGCCGCGGGAGGGGCGGCTGGCGTGGGTTTCGCAGAGGAGGGCGAAATTGTTTCCGTTCGACTTCGCGAAGTGGAGGGCGGATTGGGTGCTGCAGACGGCGCAGCGGCCTTGGGCTTCTGACCATATGGCGACTTTTTCGGTGGCGCTTAGCATGCGCTCGTGATAGTCTGCTTCGCTTTCTGCTGAGCCTGCCCTATTGCCAGCCGGGTTTAGGTAAAATTTAAATACTTTGCGTTCAGCCCCTTTCGCCCCTGCCGTTACTTGTTTAGCATCTACTAGATTGAAAATGCCTTTGTCGAACCACACTCCGGGATCAAGCTTTTCGTACACCTCTATCTGGAGCGGTTCGCGCCGCACACCTTCCGCAAATGCCTGCGCGGCTTTGTAAAATTTGCCGTTGTCGGTCACTCGCCCGTCGCTATACATCGCTAGTTGATCGACCTGCTTCCCTTTAGGTAGCTCGCCCTGAGCTTGTCGAAGGGTGGAGTCGTGCCCCTGAAATGTATAGGTTTCGGAGTCTTCATCCCATTCGTCGGTATAGACGCCGTCGTGTTCGAGTACCAGAAATACCGAAAGTAATCCTCCGCTTTCGCGGTAGTTCATACCTCTCTGGAGATTCACCCCCGTACGCGCCAGTAACTCTGCCGCCGAAAGTATTGGCGAAGCCCTGTGCGAATACCCATTTACTTCACCCAAAAAATTCGATCCCATAATTTTTATCGCTCAGGAAGTATAGCAACCAAAAGTTCCTCAAAACCTCACTACGGACCCCACGCCACCCATTATTCAAGTATTTTGCAAAATACTAGAATATGTCCGGCTCGATCGGTTAGTTTGTGTCGCACCGTAGTTCCTTCGTACCTTTTGAGAACTAAACCCGCTATGGCGAGCTTGCGAATGTGATCCGAAGCGTTTTCGTAGCCAATCCCCAACTTTTCCGCGATATCTTCTACGCTTAACTCCGATTCTTCACTCAACAGGGTGAGGATTTCCAACCGCCGATGATTGCTAAAGCCTTTAATAACGCGCTCGAGAGCGCGAAAATTTGTTTGACCCCTTTTCATCCCGGCACGCTATACGATATTCAAGTATTTTGCAAAATACTTGAATATTGCGTAATTGACTTAGCGCTTTGATGACATTGTTGAATTTACATCGAAATGATTTCCATCACGTCGCAGGCGGAGCCCGGCATCTTGAGGTGCGGGCCAGTGGCCACGATCTTCGCGGCCTCTTCGGCGCTTTCGGCCTGGACTATCGAATAGCCGCCCACGTCGTTGCTTTCCTGCACTACGCCGGCAGAACTCACTTTCCAGTTCTTGCCAACGCCGTTTCCTGGATCCGAGAAATCGGCCGCGTGCGCCTTGGTCCATTCGTTCCATTCAGCCATTTGCTTCGCCCCGTCTTCTTTGCTCAACGTCGCCATCATCTTGCGCATTTCCGCGATATCCATACGATACAAAACCAAGAATTTTTTCATGCTATTTTTTTAGCTGCTATTGTTCACAGTATAGTGGAACTCCGACTTTAGTCGAAGAGGCGCCATAGATCTCGCAAGCGGGTTATTCGCTGAGCAGTTTCAGCACATTTGAAAGCTCCGCCAGAACTGCAGCCTGTTCATTGGTAGTTTTCCATACACCGCCATTACTGGAACCTATCATCGCCGCCTGTGCGTCTACCTCCGGCCTTAGCAAAAAGCCAAACCAGGGTAATTTTACTTTTACCGTCCCGTCAGATGAAAGCTCCACTTCCTGTCTGAACGTAAGCGGGATAAGGCCAAAGAGCTTTCCCCTGGCGCGATGCGTCACTTTGATCTCTTCGTAGTTCAGCGCGATTTCTTCCATCTGAGCATTTTCGAGAAGCACGCCTCGTGCAAAATTCGATAAGTCCTCGTCGGAGTGTACCTGCGCATGATCTTTGACGCGTGCCAGAAATGCAGTCTTTTCTTCTTCGGTGAGGCCGTTTACATCGCCAGCGGCCACGGACACGCCGCCCTGCATGGAACCCTGCTTAATAGCAATTGAATCAACCTTGTTTACTTTGCCTTCTTGGAGTTCGCCGACACCGATATTGATGTCCTCGGTACCACCTTTTTCGCCGCTTTCTTGGGGTTTTGGCTTGGGCCTTTCTGAAGACTCACCTGGTACGCCATCCAACTCCAAGAGCACCGGAGTAAGCTTTTCTCCCTCCTCGACTTTCCAGCTGTATTCGATACCGCTTGAGCTCGGAGGCGGCGCTGGTGGCGGAGGAGGAGGCGGTGGAGCCGGGTTAGCGGCAGTACCTGAAATCGGCGAAACGATCTGAAGCTGTGCAGCGGCTGCCGAAGTTTTGATCTCGATCTTTTCCGATATCGTCCTGCCGGAAGAATACGTAACCGTAAGCTGAAATACGTACGTACCCGGTGTGCTGGGAGTGAATGTCGGCTTTAGAGTGGTCCCGCCCGAGAGTTGTGCGGTCGGGCCGGAGACCTGCGTCCATGAGAAACGTGAGATTGTGCCGTCGTCTTGATTCTTGGTGCCGTCGAGTATCACGGGTTTGCCGACCATGGAGCTACCGTCGACGCCGTCGTATTTCGCATAGATAGCTGCCTCAGCAGAACCGGTAAATACGATCAGTACTAATAACGCGCTCGCCCAAATAGAGGTTTTCATCGGTGCACTCTACATGGGCATTGCCCTCATAGCAACCGCCGCACAGCACGAGAAAATCCGGCGTACGCCGGATTTTCTCGTGCTGTGCGGCGGTTGCTATGAGGGCAATGCCCA
>JAGVDT010000007.1 GCA_020058565.1 Minisyncoccota bacterium
ACGGCTCAACGACCGGGAGCGCAAACGTCTGGGGTTCGTGAGTCCGCGGTGCGTATTCTGGCGAAGGTGCAAACGGTGCAATTAGGATGCTAATTCAGGGGGGTACCCGATGGACTACCAATTTGTGCTCGGCATACTGGTGGGCGGTATGTGCTTCATATCTGCGTACAGGGTTGGTATGGGGACATTTCGAGAATCCAGGCGCATAGGACGGCCTACGCTAAATCTCTTAGGACGGACTACGATTGCCGCTATCTGTGGAGCGATTATCTGGCCCCTTGGACTAACGGTGGCCGGCATTCAGCTGCAAACTGAATATGCAATTTTTCGACGAAAGCAAGGATGGAGGGCTGATAGCGTTGTCGTACTGTCTGCTCTTCAGAGAGCTGGCCGAGAAATGAGCGTTGACGAGATCGACCAAGCTGCGGGTAGGTCTTTCCTTAACTGGAGAGTCCGTCTAGTAATACTGCAGCTTGTCGGTGAAGGACTGGTACTTAGGAAGAGTCTGCGGAAAAGCGTGATCCCAAACCCGATCACTGACTTTTTGAAGATGGACGATCATCGCTTCCGCGTCACTGATCACGGTCAGATGCGGTTGCTCGATGAGTCCGTCGAGAGCGCCGTAGGTCTGATACCTATCGTACCGCGATATATTTGAGAAATGCCCGAGCCGCCACAGCGGCTCGGGCAAGATTTCTATTTGCTTGCAGAGTCTTTTTTCAATGTTTGGAGTGCTTCGTGTACGGTGGTCATGAACTGAGCCGGAAAGATTATCGTGGAGTTTTTTTCCGTGGAGATTTCGGCCATAGTTTGGAGTGTGCGCAGCTGGAGTGCGACCGGGTGCTGTTGGATCACATCTGCGGCTTCGCCAAGTCTTTTTGCTGCCTGGAATTCGCCTTCAGCAGCCACGATTTTCGCACGGCGTTCGCGCTCGGCCTCGGCTTCTTTGGCCATGGCGCGCTGCATGTTTTCGGGAAGCGTGATGTCTTTGATCTCGACGATGGTGACTTTCGCGCCCCAAGGCTCGGTGTGTGTGTCTATCACTTTGCGTATTTCGTCGTTTATTTTCGAGCGCTCTACCAAAAGCTCGTCGAGCGAAAAACGGCCGACCACGTTGCGCACGGTAGTCTGCGAAATCTGATTGGTGGCGTTATAAACGTCTTCGATCTGGATCACTGATTTACCTGGTTCAGTGACCATGTAGTAGGCCACAGCGGTGACGTCGATTGAGACGTTGTCTTTGGTGATGATTTTCTGCGATGGGATCTGCATGGTGACGGTACGAAGCGAGACGCGTGTCATGGTCTGAAAGGGCACGAAGATGAATCGCAGTCCGGGCTCCTGGATACCGGTGAATTTGCCGAGGGTAAACACGACGCCGCGCTCGTATTGTTTGATAATGCGGATCGAACCTAGGATGTAAATAAAGGCGAGTAAAAGTAACCACATAGTGAAGTCCATATCCATCCACTATATCATTAGTGCTATTTTTTACCTGGTAGTATATCGCTATGCTTATTGCCAGGTACCTGGTCCTGATAGTTGCGTCGATTTTTGTAATTTCTGGCTTCGGAGCGGGAATCCACTACTGGAATCACCAGGAAAAAGGCATCACCGCTGCCGTCGGTACGTATAAAACGCCTGAGGAGGCAGATGCGTTTGTCCGTTTCGTGATGGAAGGATACGACATCATGCAAACCAATTACTGGCAAGAAGCCGAGGACAAAGACATGAGCCAGTTATTTTTAGCTTCTATCCAGAAATCTGCTAGCTCGAGCGCCACACTTTCGTCGCAAGATCGCGCGGGGGTTGCAAAACTTGTGGCTGCGGTGATCGAATCAACACCCGAGATCGAAAGAATAAAGATTTCCGAGGCGATTCTCCAGGTGGCGCTCTACAACATGGCACCGATAGGGCGCAATCAGCTTCTCTCTACCGCAGCTCGCAAAGAGCTGCACAACGAAGTCCTGAATATCCACCCAGAAAACAATCTCTATAAGGACCTTGGCCTCGCAGATGGCGCTAGTCCGGAAACTGTGCAAAAGGCATATGAAGAAAAGAAAGCAGAGCTTGCCGCATCCACTTCGCCGGCTGCCGCACTGGAACTGGAGAAAGCTACCTACGCAAAAAACGTTTTGACCGACGGCAGCGCAAAATCAAGCTACGATCAGACTAAAGCAGAGCCGACAGTTTTTTCGCGTCTCGTCAATCCCTCGACACTCTACGTGCACATCACCGGTATGTCGCCAGCGACACAAGCCGAATTCGAAGGTCACGTCAAAAAAATGATCACAAGCAGCGTTACATCCATGATATTGGATTTGCGGGGAAACATTGGCGGGGATCTGGCCACGGCGCAGACATTCATCGGGCTTTTCCAGGGCTCGAATCAATACGCGTTTGACTTCTTTAATCGTGGCGCATACGAAGACCAGCGCACCATTGGCATAGGCAAGCTCGCAGAGCTTTTAAACATCCGCGAGACGGCGATACTTACCGACGGTATGACCCAGTCCACTGCAGAAGTTATTACTGCGGCAATGAAGAAATTGAATTTGGCGTATTCAGTAGGAGCGAAAACTCGGGGCTGGGGTTCGATCGAGCAGATACTCCCCATGCAGACAGTCATTGACCCGAACAACACGCACACAATACTCCTCGTCGTGCGGCTTACGGTGCGCGATGACGGCCAGCCCATAGAAGGGCAGGGAGTAGTTCCCGACTTTGACACTTCTCAGTCGGACTGGCAGTCAC
>JAGVDT010000097.1 GCA_020058565.1 Minisyncoccota bacterium
CTCTTCCGGTTTGACGTGGGCCTGCGTGGCCACGAAACCAGCTATGGCATTCCCGACCCTGACGGCTTCATGGATGTCATTGATGCCAAGCATGCCACCCTTGGCCAGTTGGTTGAATCCGAGACGAAAAAGTTCTCCTACACTTACGATTTTGGCGACGACTGGCGGCATACTGTGACTGTCGAAGACGTCACTTCGTCTGATCCTAAGCTTTCCTATCCGCGCTTGAAAACTTCCTCATTGTCATGGCTGACCCAAACCACCCAGAGCATGCTGACCTCAAGCGCTGGTATGGAGCCAACTTCGATCCCACCGACATATCCGAAACCAAAATCGCAGCTCGCTTGGCCAAAATCGCTAACCGTAAGCCCAAGACAAAGCTCCCTGCAACCAAATCAAAGCGACAGATCAACTGAATGGGGTCGATACCGGACGATTGCGTTTCGTTTATTTGAACGAGGTTTCATTTCGTGTGGGCATTGTCGTGAAGCATTGAATTCCTTGTTATAGCTCATATATTATCATATTATGAGTTATAGAAAAGGAATCTATAACTCATGCGGTGGAACTGGGAACAGACGGACTGGCCAGAATTCTCATATGATTCCAAAGCTTTGGAGGCTTTTGAGAGGCGGTTTTTGCAGCAATCCGGGGAGTTTTTGGGCGTCTTCCGCCATGTCGGGCCTGACGACCAGAATGCGCTGCGCATAGAGTTGATCAGCGAGGAGGCGGTCAAAACCTCGGAAATCGAAGGGGAAATCCTCAACCGCGACAGTGTTCAGTCTTCCCTGCGTCATCAGTTCGGCCTTGGGCTGGAAAGCGCCAATATTCCGGCTGCCGAGCGTGGCATCGCGCATTTGATGACCGATCTTTATGAGCGCTTTGCGGACCCGCTCAACGACGCAACTTTGTTTGCATGGCACGCTCATCTGATGGGCGGAAACAAATCGATAAAAATCATAGGTGCATACCGCACCCATGTTGAACCGATGCAGGTTGTCTCCGGTCCGATCCACAAGCCAAAGATTCATTTCGAAGCGCCTCCATCAAACGTGATATCCGCCGAAATGCGGCGTTTCAACACTTGGTTCAACGACGCCGCACCAACGGGTAAAACACCGCTGCCTGCACTCACCCGTGCAGGGTTGGTGCATCTGTACTTCGTGTGCGTCCATCCATTCGAAGACGGCAATGGCCGGATCGGGCGAGCGCTCGCTGAAAAGTCTCTCGCACAGAATCTTGGCCACCCCAGCCTGATCGCACTCGCCTATACAATCGAACGCAAGCGCAAGGATTACTATGCAGCGCTTGAGCGCAATAACAAAAAAATGGCAGTGACGGATTGGTTGCAATATTTTGCGGAGACAATCATCGAGGCTCAGTCTACGACAATTAAGCGTATCGATTTCTACGTTGCCAAAGCAAAATTTTACGAGCGTCTGCGCGGCCAGCTTAATGAGCGGCAATCTAAAGTGATCGCCCGTATTTTTAAGGAGGGCATCGATGGATTCAAGGGTGGTCTATCAGCCGAAAACTATATCTCCATCACGGGAACATCCAGAGCCACTGCGACCCGCGACCTCCAAGACCTCGTGGAAAAACAGGCGCTCACCAAAATCGGCGATCTTCGGCACACAAGATATTTCTTGAAGTTCGAAACCCTAGCAAAAAACTGAACATTCATTGCTTCGCAAATTCCATATTCGCGGCGCGACCAATAGCACAGTGGTTGTTGAAACCTGCCTGCTCATCCAGCCCTTCTCAACAATCTGGATCTCCCCGAGATTGCCGGTCGGGTCAAAGAAACCGACATTTGTGAAGGGTCTAAATTGTCCTTCAACATAGGAAAACAAGCTGTGACCCCTTTTCAAAATATAGCCCCAAATTCTTCCGTCAAACTTGGCTAGACTTGGCGGAAACTTGGCGGAAGAAGGTCGTTTGTTCTGTCCTTGTTCGTCTTTTGCAGTGCGCCATCGTTCTCGGAAATCCCCCAAATGTGGCGATGCAAATTCAACATTTTTGAAAAAGAGATTTCTCTAACTTTCGTTAAGCGAGTGGTACGGCGACAAAAATGCCATGCCGAGAAGTGCTCTCTAAGACACTGAAAATAAGTTATAATTTTTATCGCCTTTGTCGGCTTTGCCAACGCCGCGCCGCGAGACACAAGCTTCTTGCTTTACGGATTTTCTCCACCTATACAGCGCCCACCGAATGACCACGCGCGGTTAGCTCAGCGGTAGAGCACTACCTTGACATGGTAGGGGTCACAGGTTCGATCCCTGTACCGCGCACCATTTTCTCCATGATATTGATCAACCGTTCTGGCTGGTTTTTGCCATTAGTCCTATTGTTTCCGGTCGCGATGTAAAGTGGCGATGGTGATCAAGCCCTTCGCATTGTCGATTGCAGTCAACACGCCCGCCATGTCGTAAACATGGTTGCCGGCCCAAGTCCCTTCAACGAGCCTCCTGTTCAAGCTGTCAGACTTTAGAATCTTTTCGATTCGCACGGTGGGCTCAGGTTACAAG
>JAGVDT010000053.1 GCA_020058565.1 Minisyncoccota bacterium
AGTTTCGGCGGAACGTGTTAGTGCGGCGTCAAGAACAGTTCCAGCAACACCCATTGAAAACGCACCCGCTGTGGTTACCAGTGGTTCCGCAATAGATTCAGACCTGCTTCGTGAGCTAGAGCAAGAAGAAAGGACGCTGCGACAAGCAGAGTTCGCGTCATTACCAGTAGACCGACAAGCTCTCTGGAGAAGGAGTTTTGTCGTCAGAGGGGGAGATAAGGAAACGTCGGGCACGTACGAAATCCGATCAGATGGATCAGAGCAGAAATTGACATCCAAAGATCAACATAGAGAATATGTACACTGGCTCAGGTTGCAAAAACGCTATGGTAATCCACCGGGATTTACGGCAACGGTAGTTAGGTCTGGTGCTCGGGGGGCTGCCGCGGATGAAGGTGGAGAAATTTCAGCCGAAGATGCCGAGACCATCAAAGAATTTGAAAAAAATTATCCCATACCATTACCGGACAGGAAAACGCGCTCTAAGGTGCTCGATGATGGTCAAGCGGAAGTAGCATTTACAGTTCGTGATCGTGCGTCGAAAAAAATTAAAATTCGTATCCATCAAAAAAAGATTCCTGAAAAAGGAACATACTCAAACGACGACAAAGAAACATTCAGGTTTGAGGGTGGGGCGTGGGTTGTCAGTAATAGCGGTGCACGTGGGGTAGACTCACCGTATACAGTTGACGAAATCCGTAATTTTCGAGCAGCAAATATTCGGAGCTTGGAAGAATTGCAGCGGCACTACGGCGCTAAAGGCGTCATCGATCCAGGCATTGGTGTGCGATTATCTACACATGAAGCACAAATCGCGTCAGCAACCACCCGCGAGCAATTTGAGCAACTAAGAGTCGAACGCGAGTCGATACGTACTAGTATTGATTCATTAATATCACCGCGGTCGGCTGGAGACATCTGGGATCAGGAGAATCTTAAAGCGCGGATGCGTGATCTTAACGTCGGTGCGGCAGCAGGAGATGCTAATGTTCCACCGCCGAAGACACCAGAGGAGATACGGTATCACCAAGACGACGCAGCGTGGAGAAATCGTAAACCTGTGCAAAGAGTGCTGGATTGGTTTGCTCGAAAACAGCCGCCGCAAGCGCCTCCAACTTTTACGGCCCGGAAGGAGCTTGATCGAGCGCAAAATGATCGTCAAGCGATGGTGGAGGCGATTGAGAGACAAAAACAAGAAATTACTCGCATGGAAGCCGAGCGGGGCGTTCTCGATAGAAAAGTGAATGAGAAAACACAAGCGCTCGCGGATGCCGTCGCGGCGCGAAGAGCGGCATTGGAAAGGGAGGAGGCACCGCCGGCGGCAATTCGGGCTATCAAAGCGCTGGATGCGAACATGAAGAAGTACCTTCCTACGTGGGCACGGCTAGCTATCGGTGGGACAATAGTTGGTGCTAGCGTCTTGACGGGAGCGTACGCGCCAGCGCTTGCGGGGTATATTTTTGCGACAGCGTGTGCATGGCGCGCAGCGAGTTCCGTAACTACTGCAGTTGCCGTCACTACGTTGACCCACGGGCATTTCGAGAAAAAAGGATGGCGAGGAGGAAGTGTCGCCGCGGTAACAGCAGGACTCGGAGCAGGTGCCGGCTTATTCTTGTTGGGGCCGATGCTTTCACAGTGGCTCGGGATTACAGGTCCCGATATGGGTGGAAAAAAGACGGGTGATGCGTTACAAGCGGTCGCCGAGCAGCGGAGTTCTGGACGGGCTGAAATGTCTGAAGGACTCTCCGGTCGTAATCGCCCACCAGGATTGGCACTTGATACGCAGGGCAGACCGCGCTACGGATACATTCCCGCCTCGTATCGTGCGCCTGCGTATGTACCAATTACGCCGAGCATCGCACGGTACGGTATTGATGGTCTTGCAGATGTGCACTTTTTCGGACGATGCGGGTTGTTTCAGATAGAGGGTTTTTCAACTGGCGCGAAGGAGCAATTCAAGGATGCACTTCGACGCACGCTCGTTGATAATCCTGAATACGCGAAAAGGCTTCTCGGATACCAAGGAGACCCGCGCGATCTCATACGCGGGCGCGATATGCTATTCCCGAATCGCGGGGCCGTTAATATGGGATTGTTTTCTGATCGTGATTTCATGACCGACTTACGAAGTAACATTCTTCGGTATGAACGTTCGTACTTCACACGCGAACTAGGTGGTCCGCGAGGAGTTAATCAATTTATTGGTATAATTGCAGGAAGATATGAACGATAACTCTCCAACAACGGACCCGGAATTAGTGCGGGCCCTTCTTGATGAAGGGGTGATGCGCGACGTACTAGAAAAACTTGGGATTTCGAATGAAGCTGCGGAAGTACAGACTGAGTTGATAGGTAACATTGGACAGCTTGCGCTCAAGCGAGTCATTCTCGAGGTGTTTAAGAAAGTGCCTGAAGAAGAGCACGAAATGCTGGAGTCTCTCATCGGCAGCGGTGACGCGGCATCGATGCGCGACATTATGGAGGCGCATATTCCGAACCTCGACGAATTTATTGCCGAAACGATTCGGAAGGAGATCGAGGCCACACTGGCACTTGCAAACATAACGTCGTAAGCAATTCTTGGTACAATAGCCACGATGTACCTACAATCGATCGAGCTCACGGGGTTTAAGTCGTTTGGGAAGAAAATCGGGCTCGAATTTGGCTCGCGGATTGCGGCAATTGTCGGGCCGAATGGGAGTGGAAAATCAAACGTTGCGGACGGGTTTCGGTTTGTCCTCGGCGAGCAGTCGATGAAGTCGATGCGAGGGAAGCGCGGGGAGGACATGATTTGGGGAGGATCGCCGGCACTGCCGCGGATGAATCGGGCGGGAGTGAAATTGGTGTTTGATAATTCGAAAAGGCTGCTTGATGTCGATTTTTCGGAAGTGGTATTAGAGCGCGTCGTGCATCGCGAC
>JAGVDT010000006.1 GCA_020058565.1 Minisyncoccota bacterium
AGTTGTCAATGCGGAGGCGGTGAGATTCGAACTCACGACGGGTTTCCCCGTGCCTGTTTTCAAGACAGGTGCACTAGACCAACTATGCGACGCCTCCGAGAGGTAGCCTACCATTAAGCCAGCTTTTTTCTAAGTAGCGCACTCAGGAGTGATACAATAGCTTCAATTATGGCCCAAGGGCAGATTTTGCGTTGGAGCGGATACGAACACGAACACATCGAGCGCGGAAGCGATTGGTATTGGGCTTTAGGTGTAGTAGCAGTCTGTATCGCGGTCGCCGCAATACTTTTGGAAAATCTGCTTTTTGCTCTGGTAGTGATACTCGCGGCGGTGATCATCGGGATGATTGCCAGGACTCCACCTGAAATAACTGAATTCGAAATTTCCGACCGTGGTGTACGTGTCGGACGCGATATGCACCGGTACAGTGAAATACTCGCCTTTTGGGTTGAAGACGAAGACGAAAACCAGCCAATGCTATTGATAGATACTACCAAAATGCTTTCGCCCAATCTGGTTATACCCCTCGACAACGTCGACCCTGAAAGAGTGCGCGATATTTTGCGCGAACATGCAGAAGAAGTCCCCATGCGCGAACCTATCGGCCACAAAATTTTGGAATTCTTCGGCTTCTAGTTTTATCTCGAAGCTCGTCCCTCGCTCCTCGAAGCTTGCCTTACGGCGCTAAAGTTATCGTCGTTTCCGACTGTCGCGTATCACCACCAAGCGTTTCGCAGTCAAGCCTAAAGCGCGAAGCAGTGACTATCGGCGAAGTCGAAGCCGCGCCGCTGGTGAGCGTGATCCCGGCATTGCGCGAAGTAAAGTCTTGCTGATCAGGCGAAGATATCGTGCACGACTTCATACCCGAAGTTACCCAGCCAATGAGCGACGTCTCGCCGCCCTTTACTGATTTGGGATTGGTGACCATCACTATGCCGGGACGGCCAATCTGCACCTGGCACTGTGCGCTTGCGGTAACACCAAGTTTGATACAGGTGAGCGCGTAGGTCGCGGTGTTTTGTCCTGCAGGAGGCGCCGGTACCGTACTCGAAGCATTGCCGGATAGCGCGCCATTGGTATCGAAACCAGTGCCCGCGCTTCCGTTTGAATTCCCGCATGAGAAAGAAAAGCTTATTGGCATGCCCACATCAGCCACCTGCGGCTGGCACGAAAGCTGCGCGGTCGGCTGATTGGCGCCTGCGCTTCCATCGGGTACGCACTGCCAGCCTGCAAAGCAGCCGTTTTGCGAGGCCGCTCTCCAGCTACCAGAGCTGCACTGCGCAGGATCAGGCTGCGGCGTCTGCGGCTGCCGGCATGCCTGACCGTTATTGCCTGTGCCGTACGGATTTTGTTGCTGCTGCATCTGCGGAGACAGCGCGCATTGGCGCGAAAGATTTGGGTTCGCCGTCATGCTGCTAGAGTTTCCTCCGCCAAACATGCTCGAGATAGCCGAAAATATCTGCATCCCAGCCATGATCCCGCCGAGCGTATTCTGCGTGCCCCCCTGCTGACCCTGCAGCGCTCCATATGGCTGCTGACAGCCGTACGGGCACTGCTGCATCGGCATCGCGCGGCATTCGCCGTAGTTACTGCTGTAATTCCCTGGCGACTGATAGTACAGAGTATTGCCCGAGCAAACATATCCCGTGGTACACGGCCCACCAAATGGCGACGGCACATTGTTGCCATTAAAAGTATTGTTGCGAATCCCCTCCGCTATGTCTTTGTTGAAGACGCCCGGGTCGCTGTTTACCCACCGTGAGCAGCCCGGCGCTTGAGGGTTAGTCCGACATATGACGTCCGGAACGTTTGCGCAATTTTGTGTTCCTGGCGTGCAGTTTGAATTAGAGTTCAGATCGACACGACCATCGCTGAGGTTTTTCAATTTCGCCTGAAGTTCCTTTTCTCTCGTATCTAATTCAGCTTTTTTCGTGCTAAGGTCATTTATTTCCTGATCGCAGCTTACTCCGGCTCCGGCACAGTGGCCCGCAAGTTTACTAATTTCTTTTTCAAGTTCGTTTCTTTCTGATTGAACGGTATTAAGCTGACCACCAAGTTCGATCTGCTTTTCTGAAAGCGCAGAATTAAGAGCCCGAGTATCTGCAGGGCTGAGATCTTGTACAAGTTCGGCACGCCTTACAGCATCCTGTTCTGTCGAAATCTTATCAGCAATACCTTTAAGTTCGCCGTCGCTTACTGTTCGCTGATCGGGCGAAACCTGAGTGCCACTGCCAGGAGGAAAAAGTCGACAGTTGAATTGATCAATCCTCCTGATGTTTTCTTCAAAAGTAACCAGCTCGACATCAGTGATTTCGTCCGGATCGACTAGGGCAAACGCGCTCGCTGCCGGCTGTATATCCGAAGCTCTTGGAAAGTCTCCAGGAGCAGAGCTCCCGGGCACAAGATTACTTACTTGACAATAGACAGTCCATTGAGGCCAGTTCGCATTATTGTACCGAGGCACTAAGCCCGAAACACCACCCACCGTCGCACGCTGGCAACGGTCATTGGTTGGTTTACCAAACCCACTGTTGTTGAATTTCTTATTTATTTCGTTCACAAACCGAGTGAGTTGAGGTCCTTGCGCTTTCGGCGGAGTGGGACAAACAGGAAAATATTTCTCCTTCGGAGTATTGTTGTTGTCAGTCGGGTAGAGAAAGAGCACGACATCGTAGCCCGCTTTTAGCGGTTTTCTTTGTGCAGATGGAAGTAACGACATACTATTAGACCCGCCTGATGTTTGATTTCTTAGGGCCGCATCCTGAAGCACCGCGTCCTCCTGCGCCAGCACTCCAGCCACCCCCGCTGCCTGCGAATCCGACACCATCTCTAGCGGAGCCATGCCGTTTATGGCGGCGGTTTGGGATTCGGGGGCGGCTTGTACCGCGAGCGAAGCGGGGGTTTTGGTGGCCGGGATTAGCGTCTGCACCCCTACAGCAACGCCCGTGAGTATCATTGCGAATACGAATGCGGCGGCGGGTGCAACACCGC
>JAGVDT010000090.1 GCA_020058565.1 Minisyncoccota bacterium
ACGAACATCTACTATGAGTACCAATGACCAACCCGCCTATCCTTGCGGAAGAGCCCGAGGGCTCTTTTCGGCGGGTTGGAACCTTTACCCGCACAGTATATCAAATAGGCAGGTCTTATACAACGTAGTGTGGATAGGGCTATAATGTACCTATGGATAAGGATTTTTTGACAGAACAGAGAGAAAATGCCTCTGAATACTTACAGAAACAGGAGGGCGAAACAAAACAGAAGATAAGCATAATCTTCCAGTATTTATCAGCTCTTTTGGAGCCGGAGAAGTTTACAGATATAGAAAGTGAAGATTTGAGGAAGTTGGCGTTAGAGCTTGGTTTTCAAGAAAATACTTCTTTTGATAAATGGGTAGAACAACTAAAGCAATAAGTACGTGAGAGTTGTAAAAAGATAGCCGCCGCTCCATTGTTGGGAGACGGCGGCCGAGGACGAGCTGCTATGCGTGCTGCGCTCCGCCTGTGCGGTCGCGTTTCTCCTCTTCTTCGTCGAGGCGGTTATCTCGCCGATTGAGGTGGAGGTAGTAAGCGACAAGCAACCCAACGATGGCGACAGGCAACAGAACGAGCTTTTCCATACTTTCCTCCTTACGTGAAAAAGAGAGTGCGGACGAGTTTTGCAACTGCCCAAAGAGCAATCGCACCCCATCCCACTATACACACGAACATTGCGTCTCCCATCGGCGTTGCAAACGAGTGCGAGACGTTCGCAATCTCCGGTACCGACGCGAGGAAAATACTTGCACACCTCCTTCGATGCCGTTCACCCGCTCCAACTCATCGAGTTTGTCGTTCCATAAGTCCATCAGCTTGTTATCGCGTTGATGAACTGCCGCAGGAACTCGTTTGCTCCTACGAGCAAAAATCCACCAATGGCGATTGCGACAAGTTCTGGAACTTCCAACTTCGCCACGAGCCGAAATACGGCACCGGCGAAAGCTGGTAGGTTGAGAAAGAAACTCACTTGCGCACCGAGCCACCGCAAATGCGCCTCGGTATTTCGCACATTGCAGATGCCACTGAACGCCAGCCCCGAAGCTATGGCTTTAGGTGCTGGTTTTGCTTCCTTTTCTGTTTCCGTGGCCACGATAACCTCCTGTCCGTTGTTACCACTTGCGACACCCTACTCGCCTCACCGTGAGCGGTCAAGGTTTCTTTTATGGGGGCAAGTTATTCTTTGCCGAGATTTTTGAAGTATTCGACAAACCAAGAAAGCGTCTCGTCCTGCGTATAGTACGCGGATATATTGTCCTTGCTTCTATTCAGGTTGTTTTTCCAGCTTGTCTCGATGTCATTCCGGACGAGATTTACTTTGACCTGATACCCGATGTCTTTCATTTTTTGGATGATCGTCATAATGGGCTCCTCCTTGTCCATATTGATTTCGATCAGGATATTTCTTCTGTCGGCAATAGCTTTTGAAACAACCCAGTTTCCGGCAAGATACATTGTTAGGGCTTCGTGTTCGGGCTGCTCTATCGAACTCTTTATTTCTCGGTATGTTTCTCCGGAGTCCACCAGCACCCAACCGTCGGCATAGTTCGCTTTTATGAGAGTCGTCTTTCCGACGCCGACCGGACCGGCGATTATTTCAAATCGCGGCGGTTCTTCTTTGGTTTCTTTCGCCACGTTGCGCTCGACAAAATCAACCAAAGCCGAGAACTTTTCCTTGGTCAGCGGCATACTCTGGAGCGTCCCTTGGGTCTGTATCTCTTGCTCCTCGCGCAAGGCGTCGTTGATCGCTCCGTGTAGTTTCTCTTTCGTCGTCTCGTTCATATTATTCAATATATCAGGGCGTCTTGTCCGCGCCCAGTTCCGCTCCGCCTCCAAATCTGGTATATAGATGGGGCTATGCTGAAATCAAAGCTGTTAGACCTTATCGCCGGGAAAGGAAAAGAGATGTTCTCCACCGGCGAGAACTTGGCGGCCATCGAGAAAAGGTTGCTGGAAATAGAGGAGGAAAAGCCGCGGCGCATCCATAACCTTTCCGAAAACTACTCGCACAGCGACGAAGATATTATCGAGGGGATGGACATACAGTGGCTTGATACCGAGAAAATCATATTGCAGTTGAAGCGGCAGTTTATTCTTGACCGCCGTGAGGGTTGGAAGTCGAAGGCGGTCTGGAACGTCTTTGTCCCGATATTCGTAGCCGCGATCACCGCCCTCATTGTGGGCACTATGGGCTCTCCAAGTTAGAGAACCCCGGCCTTTTCCTTGAGGTTGGCGATGAAAATATGGCCGTTATGGGCTCGTATTTTGGTTCCAACGTCGTCCACGATGCCGCGCAAAAGAGCCAGTACAGGTAGCCATTCACAATATTTTTTACTAAACTTCAGCTATGAAAATACTCTTGATTCGCCACGGCGAGACCACCGGCGACGTCGAAGACCGCTACGGCGGAAGCTACGACGACAGCCTTACTGAAAAAGGCCGGCAGCAACTGCAAGAAACCGCAAAACACTTGGCTGGGATTCGCGTAGACAAACTCTATACCAGCACCCTCAAGCGGGCGAAGGAATCCGCCGAAATTATCAATGCGGCCCTCAATACTGAAGTCGAATATCTTGATGGCCTGCGAGAGCGCAATTACGGCGTGCTTGGCGGGCTGACCAAACAAGAAGCCCTGCAAAAATACCCTGAGGCTGTCGAGGCACATAAAGACCCTAAAAATACCGACCCTGAAGGAGAGTCACTCACCGAGTTTTCTGATCGCGTGCTTCGTACCTTTCAGTATATTTCCAGCCAAAAACTGGAGACAGTCGTCGTCGTTTCTCATGGCGGTCCAATTAAAACTATTCTGCGACAACTCGCCTTGCCAATTCCGGAAAAGATTGGTGATGGCGAAATTATCGAGGCTCATCACAACTAACGGATTATCTCCTCCATGATCTTCCCCACCCTAAAAGGCCAGCCGCATGCAGAGGTCAATCTCAATGACCTCGCTAAAAAATGGCTTGCGGAAAATTATCCCGCCGCACCAGCAAGCAACCCCCTCATTGATCCTAAGGTCTGCCAGCAAATGGTCGACGAATTTCATGCTGCTCGTGGATTGGCATTTTCCTACGGCGGTTATCTAGAAGACCGCTCTACCGTATGGGCAGATAGCTATCTGACGCCTAAAAATGCCTTTTTGCATTTAGCGGTGGATTTCAACGCACCAATTGGCACCGAGGTTGCCGTAGATCAGGCAGCAGAGGTGGTCTTTACTGCAGACGATTCGCCGCTTATCGGCGGCTGGGGCTCTCACGTAATGTTCAAGCTCCAGGATAATCCCATGTACATGTTGTACGCGCACCTCGACAGTAAAATTACGTGCTCCCGAGGAGACAAGCTTGCTGCAGGAAGTGTATTTGCCACCGTCGGCGCGCCAGCGGTAAACGGCCACTGGTATTCGCATGTGCATGTGCAGGCGCTCACATCGGAAACATTTGCGCGATACGAACACGACATCGATGCGCTCGATGGTTACGCATCCATTGCGCAAAAAGACAGCCTCCGAGCACAATTCCCGGATCCGCTTGCGTACGTTGCGCTAATGTGAGGGCGGATGATGATGCGCGCCTGCAGGCGTATGCGCGGCGCCATGCGCGTGGGCGTGTGGGTCCACTTCTTCTACAAAACCGAATTCTCTGAACACTTTGTCGTACAGGCCGATGATGCGATTGGCATCATGCACGGATACGTGGTGGTCCGCCGTGTGTGCAACGGTGTTTCTAGCGCGATGCGCTTCCCATGCCTGATCGATAGTGTTGAAGTCTGATTTATGCACCTGCCGCATTTTGTCCGCGAGTGTCTCCCCCCGGTAGCCCAAATCATCCAATAGTTCTCCGAGCATTATGTCTGCCTCAAGTATGGCGAGACGACGGTTCTGATCGCTTTCGGAACCTGCCTGTTCGACGATTCGATCCCAGCGCAGCCGAGTCTTCGGCACATCATGATGCGCCACCGAATGTGCGTGCGCCTGAAAATGCTTGTACTCTTCCTGACGCAGCTGAAAAAGGCGCGTCACCGAATAAATAAGGATCGCAGCAAAAATGAACGAGAGCGCCATTGAAATGCCGACAAATATGTTCCAGTTTTGGTAGATCTGTTCGTATACCCCCGGAGCGGAATTTGCCTGCAGGAAATGCACCACGTCGGTCACACTCACGGGTTGTGTGATAGTAGGGGGCGAACTCAGCGGCGTAACGGCACCTGAACTCTCGGAACCCATAAGCGAGATGGCAAAGCCGGGAACCCATTTAAAAGCGATCTCCCCGGCATACCACAAAGTCCATCCGATCGCGCCAGGCAGCGTCGTGTCTGTGGGCATATGGGAATAAGTATCAAGTATCAGGTATCAAGTATCAAGCAAACGCCGAAGGATAAGTTCCGAAATCCTCAGCTGGCGCTTTTTTGTTATGCAGAATTCTTTTCCACTTGTTCTCCAATCGCAAATAGGGTTTCTTCAGCTTTATGTGGAGCGAGCAGCTGAAATCCGACAGGAAGCTTTTTCCCTTCCCTATCTACCATACCGGCAGGAACCGAAATGCCCGGTACGCCAGACAAATTTGCCGTGACGCTGAAAATATCTTCGAGATACATCGCCATCGGGTCATTGGCCTTCTCGCCTATCTTGAAAGCGGGCCCCGGCGAAGTCGGCAACGCTACCGCATCAACTCGCATGAATGCACTGGAAAAATCCGCACGTATCAGCTCTCGCACCTGACGTGCTTTGCGATAATACGCGTCGGCATATCCCGAAGAAAGTACAAAAGTCCCCATCAAAATTCGGCGACGGGCCTCCGGGCCAAAGCCTTGTCCGCGAGATTTTGCATACACTTCGCCTATGGTCGGAGCCTCGACTGAAAGTCCATAGCGTATGCCGTCAAAACGCGCGAGGTTGGTCGAGACTTCTGCCGGCATGATGATGTAGTACACGGCGAGTGAATACGGCAGGTTCGGCATATCGATGTCGTGTATCTCGTAGCCGGCTGCCGCAAGCTTTTTCAGCGTTGCCTCAAACGTCTCAAGCACGTCTTTGTCGACGCCCTCTTTGAGAAACGCACGAGGAACTCCGATCCGCTTTGCTCGCCCTGAGCCTGTCGAAAGGCCGCCTTTGGTTGAACTGTAGTCGGGAAGCGAAGTACTGTCTTTGACGTCATGCCCTTTTATCGCTTCAAACAGGACTTTGGCATCAGAGACAGTTTTTGTTAGCGGTCCTATCTGGTCAAGCGAACTCCCCATCGCTATGAGTCCGTTTCGCGATACTGCGCCGTAGGTAGGCTTGAGGCCGACAAGGCCGCAGTGCGACGCAGGCTGGCGTATCGAGCCGCCGGTGTCGGAGCCAAGCGCGGCAAGCGCCATGTTCCCGGCAACGGCCGCTGCCGAGCCGCCCGAAGAGCCTCCGGGCACGCGCGTCGTGTCGAGGGGGTTTTTTGTCGGGCCATATGCAGAATTTTCGGTGGATGAGCCGTGCGCGAATTCGTCCATGTTGGTGCGGCCCAAGAAAACAACGCCCTGCGCTTTTAATTTTTCTGCGACAAAAGAATCATATGACGCATGATAATTCCCCAAAATTTTTGAAGCAGCGCTCGCGATCCTACCCTCTATCAAGATATTGTCTTTGATCGCCAGAGGTATCCCGGTAAGCGCTTGCGCTTTGCCTTCTGCGATCATTTTGTCAGCCGCATCTGCCTCAGCACGCGCGGAGTTTTCCCAGACCTCAAGGTATGCGTGGATTTCGCCGTCCTTTTTCCTGATCGCCTCAAGATACGCGTCAGTCAGCTCACGCGCGGTGAATTCTTTCGCATCAAGCGATTTGCGCGCAGAAGCAATAGTAATCTTCGATAAGTCGATTGTCATGAAAGAAGCAAGATGATGCGGTATTTATTTTGATTTTTTTTGCATATTTTAAATTTACATGTTGTCTCGGATTTCGTGCTTAGAATTTTGAGCCTATTTTTGTCTGAGGACTTGTTTGACCACCACCTGATCTTTTTCTTGAGCCGGAGCAGCATCCAAAAGCCGTTTGGTATATATGCCACTTTCGTGAGGATCAGAATCTTCGCGCAAAATATTGCGATGCGAATGATCCTCAGCAGGAGCGTCACCAGAGGCCTTCTGAATCTGCTCGACGAACGTGAGTATCCCGGGAAGCTCTTTTTCGAGCTTAGCCACCTCTTCATCCGAAACCTCAAGCCTGGCCAACTGCGCCAGCGCCCGTATATCTACTTTTTGAGTCATTGCAGCATTGTACATAAAAAAGTGCCCGAGGCGAGATCCTACACTACGCAATCAACCCAAAGATACGCTCTGCGAAAACCGCATGTATGACTTTTACTTAAACGGCCGTTCATGTTAGCGTCATATCCTCATGACCAATCGCAGCTCTCTACGAAAAATCCGCCGTGTAGGCAAAATTGAGCGTGACATTTTGGAACAGCTTTCGCTCGGTGACCTGGCCTATGGCTTCCTTCTATCGGGACGCTCTACAAAACGCATGCGTCAGCTTGCCGCACAGCGAGCGACAGATAGGTACCGCCGAAAACAGGCTATAGATCGTCTGCACAAATGCGGGTGCATAATAGCCGGTGAAATAGTATCAATTACGCCGACAGGCAAGAAAATCTTGAATGGGCTTATTAAGAGAAATATTGAAACGATAGGCCAAAGAGATTGGGACAGAAAATGGCGCGTTGTTGCATTTGATATCCCCGAGCGACACAGGAAATGGCGCAATGTTGTCCGAAGACTACTTAAACAGGCAGGATTTGTTCAACTTCAGCAGAGTCTGTGGATTTTTCCTCATGAGTGCGAAGAGCTCGTTCAACTGATTAAATCAGAAAGTAAACTTACCAAGCACATTTTGTATGGGGTTTTTGAGCGTATAGAAGGAGAAGCAAGATTTAGAAAAATTTTCAAACTGAATTGAGCAATTTTAGTCGTGCAGACTGAGTTTATGACGTTCTACTGGACGGCCGTTTAATAGAGCGTCATAGGATTAGGCCGAGGTTAGGCGGAGGAATTCTTTTTCCGAAAGAATTTCGACTCCGAGATCGCGGGCTTTGTCGAGTTTAGAGCCGGCTTCGGCGCCCGCGACGACATAGGAGGTCTTGCTCGATACTGAGCCGACGGCCTTGCCGCCGAGCTTGCGAACTATTTCTTCGGCCTCGTCGCGCGATATATTTGCTAGCGTACCGGTAAACACAAAAGTCTTTCCGGTAAACGTACCTCTCTGCTTTTTCTCCGTCTTGGCAACGGTGAGATGTTTCAGGAGTCGATCGGCAAAAGCGGAGTTCGTGCGGTCTCTGAACCAATCATACAAGGATTTTGCCACTACACCCCCGATGCCGTTTATCGCCTCCAAATCCTCAAGCGAAGCATGGCGCAGTTTTTCGATCGAGCCAAAGCGTTCCGCAAGATCACGAGCGGTTTCTTCGCCCACATTTTGGATGGAAAGCGCCGTTATAAACTTTTCCAACGGTACTCCGCCGGGCGGATTCTGTGCTTTGCGTATAGCCGCTACAGCCTTTTTTGCAGAGATCTCAGCAAATCCCTCAAGGCTCAAAAAGTCCCCTTCCTCAAGCTCGAAGACCTCATCAAACGTCGTTATGACACCCTCTTCTATCAATTGTGCGGCGGTTTCCTTGCCCAAACCTGCAATATCAAGTCCCTGCTTAGAGACAAAATACGCGAACGCTCGCTTTCTTCGCTCGGGAGATTCGAGGTTTACGCAACGCCATGCGACCTGCCCTGGCACCCGCTCGATGGATCCGTCCCCGCCGCATGCGGCTACTTTTTTCGGCCAGCGGTACTTTTTCTCTTTGCCGGTGCGAAGCTCCGTCAGGACTTTTACTATATCGGGGATGATATCGCCCGCTTTCTGGAGTATCACCGTATCGCCTATCCGTACGTCGAGGCGTTTGATCTCGTCTTCATTATGAAGCGTAGCGCGCGAAACGACCGTCCCGGCAACCGCGACCGGCGCAAGATGCGCGACCGGAGTAAGCACGCCGGTACGGCCCACCTGCAACACGATGTCCTCGACTCGAGTCGTTACTTGTTCGGCCGGAAATTTAAAAGCGATAGCAAAGCGCGGACCTTTCCCGGTATAGCCGAGCGCTCGTTCGTAAACTCCTTCGTTTACTTTCACCACGACACCGTCGACCCAATACTGCTGTTTGCGCCCCTTTTCCCGCCACTCTTCCCAAAACGCCAGTATTTCTTCGATCTTTTTTGCGTGCTTGAATTGATTGTTTATTTTAAACCCGAGATCACGCAAGTACTCCAGCTCGCCTATCTGATCTTTGGGAAATGCCTCGGACGTCGAAGCAAGCTCGTATATAAACACGTCCAGCTTGCGCGATGCCGCTATCTTCGGGTCAAGCTGCCGGATAGAGCCCGCAGCGGCGTTGCGAGGATTCGCAAAAAGGGGCTCGCCTTGTGCTTTTCGCTCACGGTTTATCCGCTCAAGTTCCTTTGCCGGAAGCCATATCTCGCCTTCCACGATTACATCCACCGCTCGAGTGAGCGCGAGGGGCACCGAATCTATGGTGCGGACGTTATGAGTGACATCCTCTCCCACTACCCCGTCGCCGCGCGTCGCCGCGCTTTTGAGCAAACCGCGCTCATACGCAAGGACGATTTTGAGGCCGTCGATTTTCAACTCGCAGACATACGAGGGCCGAGGGTCCTCGATACTGGCCGAGAGGAACCTTTTTACCCGCTCGTCAAAATCGCGTATGTCGTCGGCTGAAAACGCGTCGTTAAGGGACCATTGCTGCACCGCATGCCGCACTTTCTTGAAGCCCGGGAGCGGCTCTCCGGCTACCCTTTGCGAGGGAGAATCCGGCGCTACGATCGACGGATACTCTTTTTCTATTTCCGAAAGTTCGTGCTTGAGACTGTCCAGCGCCGTTGCTGAAATCTCTTCCCGATCGTACACGTGATACTGTACCCGATAGTGATTTACGGTTTCCACCAATTTGCGGTACCGGACTCTAATGTCGGCGGGAATCTGCATAGCTTGTAGCTTGTAGCTTGTAGCTTGTAAATGCAAGCGTCTTTTCTACAAGCTACCAGCTATCAAGCTATAAGCTGCTCTAGTAGTGGAGTTCCACGGAGCGCTGGAGAGTACGCGGGTTGCTTGTGAGCGTACTGCACGAAGTAGAATACCCGTCGGCGTGAACGGTCGTATGGATCACCGGCGGAATGGATGGCGTGCAGGGGGCGGAATTCGTCAGAGGGTCCCAGGTGCCGATTGGGCCGTCGCACTTTTGGACATACACGTCGACGCAGTAGTTGACTGAGCCCGCCGAGGGAGAGTATCTAAACGACATGACGTACGGGTATGTGCCAGCATAGCGTCCTGGCACCTCCGCACAGGTTCCTGAACTATCGACAAGACATTCGCCGTCGCATCGAAGATTCTGGACATCAAAGCCCGGTGGCGACGAGGTGCCGAAATAGCTCCAACGCGCATCCCAGTACAATGCGCACTCAGCTCCCTGGTCTGCGCTGTAAAACGCCGTCTGGGAATCGCGCCCAAGGGATGAGAGCGTGACCTCTTTCTTGGCGAGAATGAATATTGAGGCGCCGAGCGAGAGCACTATAGAGGAGACCAGCGCAGCCAACAGCAGCGTAAAACCGCGCGATCGGGCACGACGTATTCTGTATTCAGTGGTCCGTATGCCACTGAAGAGGTTCCTGGATTTTTGCAGGATACGGCAGACGGAATCGGGTATACGAGTATTTTTCATATTAATTGGCGGCGCTGCCATCATTTACCCAGCGGTACAAATTCTCCGAAAGACTGACGGTACGAGCCTGAATGCTCCCGGTTCGCCAGCTTACGGTAGCGGTAATCTTTACCTCGTCGCTTACGGTGCCGTTGCACGCGCCACCAGACTGCACGTAACACGCCGTCAGTGACCGAGTATATATTGTGGTTTTTGCCAACCCGTAGCCGTAAAGCGTATCGTCTGTCGTAAGTGGCGTGCACACGCCACCCGGAAGGCCGTACGTCGAGCACAGCGTCATAGTCGGCGGGTTCTGACGCACATCTATCGTAAATGTCTGTCCAGAAAAAGAAGGCAGGCCCGAAAGAAGATTCACTGCCGAGCCGGACGCCACCTGGGAATTGTACAAAATGTTGTTATCCCGCACGTTGCGCACCCCCTCAAGCGCCTCCTGCGCGAGGTAGAACGCTGTAATTTGATCACGGGCGTAGTATGCGCTGGCCAAAGACTGCGAGGTCAAGGTCATTGGTGCCACGATCGCCACCGCCAGAAGCGTTACCGCGATCATGGTTTCGAGGAGAGTAAAACCACGCGAAACCGAACGCATAGCGCATAGCGCATAGCGTACAGCGCTGAAGGCATGCCGCGTTTTTTGCAGAATACGGTATACGGTATACGGAATACGAGTATTTTTCATATATCCAAAAGCCGCTGCACGGCGGTTACCTGAATATGAAAGGTGGTTTTCGCTTTACTGTTGTTCACCGGCGCGGTGCCTTTCACCACAATAACCACTTTGGGCTGCGTCGGCTGGCAGGGAGACGGCACATCGCATCCGCGAGCCGACCCAACGACATAAAACGAAAGGCTTTCTATCGTAACGTCCGGCGAGGTTATCGGAGCATACGCCTGGCCGCCTATCGAACGTTCGAGACGGCCGTTATTTACGCGATATCTCCAGGGCTGACCGCCTGGAGGATTCCCGAAGGGCTGGAAAGAAAACTGGGTGCTCCCCCCGGTGCAATCCTTGCCGTTGAGTCCGCCCGTACACCCGGCAGAGCCGTCAAAACTCGACCCCATGCGTATGGCGCGAGTCATGCCGTCGAGCGTAATATTTAGGTTGTTCATAACGCTCTGGAGCGCGTGCACTTTTCGATTCGCTCCGACCAGCGCGAGCAGCGCCCCGACACACACAAGCATCACGATCGCAAACAGAGCCACCGATACGATCATTTCCACCAAAGTAAAACCACGAGGTGCAGGTATTCTGTATTCAGTATTCTGAATACCGCTGAAGACATTCCAGCATTTTTGCAGAATACGGTATACGGAATACGGTATACGGGTTTTCATATCATTGCTTCGCGACCGATATCTGGCCGTTGTTTTCCACGACAATAGACGTCAAATCGCCGCGCGGCGAACTGATTACTATGCGCACACTCTGCTGGCAGGCGCCATTACCGAGCGTGCATGACTGGCTGCCCGTGCTTATCCATGCATCGGGTTCCGGACGCTTGAACACGATGTCCACAACGCTAACGCCGGGATTGCCTGAGGTAGTGCATGCTGCCAGGTTCGCTCCCGCTGGCGTGCACAATTTCGCGATACGAAAGCCGCGTTCAAGCGACGTTGCCTGTACCAACTCAGACGTGCCGGGTTGATCGTAGAGCCCGTCGGCTGTGCCGGCATCCGCAAACGTCACAAACGTAGTCTGGCTTGATGCAGAGGAGGTATCGAAATGAACGCCGTACGCTGCCGAAAAAGTGTTGGTACCGAAGCGCTGAACCGATATGCCGTATACTTGCGCTTGCCTGACGGTCAGCGCGATATCGTATGCCAGATTTTCCAGAAGCACGCTTCCACCGAAGCGAGAATTGCTGATCAAGAGTACGCCGGAAATTATCGCGATGACTGCGGTAACCGCAAGCAGCTCAATGAGGGAAAAGCCCCGGGAAGCCCCGGGACGTACAGCGTACAGCGTATAGCGTATAGCGCTGAAGACATTCCAGTATTTTTGCAGGATACGGTATACGGTATACGGTATACGCAATTTTAGAGTCCGAACATAGAGAGCGGGAGAGCAATTCCATATAATTGCGCGAACCAAAAAAGCAAACATGAAGCAATGAGAAAGGGACCAAAGGGTACCTCGCTCTTCATTGTAAGCCCTGCACTTGCCTGACTGACTTCTCCCTTGTGGGTAACTAATCTTTCGTAGGCAAGTAACGGAAGAAGCACCAGGGAACCAATGATAAACGAGGCAAATATGGCGATTACGCCGAGCGGAATTCCCACGAGCCATCCAATGCCAAGCGCAAGCTTCGGGTCGCCGAGCCCCATCCACCGGCCTCGGGATACGAGCCACAAGAAAAAAAGCGGTATCGCCGCAACGGGTCCGGAAATAACTGTCCAGATATTTGGCGCCTGCACAAAAGCCAAACACAAAGCGAGCGCCCCGAAACTATACGACCACTCGTCGGGGATTATCGTGTGCCGCATGTCATAGACCGTAATCGCGACCAACAGAGAAACGATGACAAGCGCCCCAAGCGTCATAAGCGCTGCATGCAGAGAAAAAAGATACTCAGGAAACCCCGCCAAACCGACCGCAACGAAAAGTCCGCTCGTGAGCGCTTCGACAAGCGGGTACTGGAGTGAAATCGAGCTGCCGCAGTAGCGGCACCTGCCGCGTAACATTATCCATGAAAGCACTGGTATGTTGTCATACCACCAGATGGTTTTGCCGCACGAAGGACAGGCGCTTCGGCCGTGCAAAGACATCACGCCTCTTCGTAGCACGAGCACGTTGAGAAAGCTCCCGACGATCAAACCCAGCCCGCCGAAGTAGATCGCCGCTATCAGCATGCACGCGATAGTAGCACGAAAATTCAGGCGCTAGGCACTAGGCACTAGGATCTAGGCGCTCGGCAAATTCAAAATGCATTTCTGCATCACGCTAGAAGCTATCGCCTCGTGCCGAGCGTCTACCTAAGGAGTCACGTCGTAGCACTGGACCCCAATATCGTTGCTGTTGCATTTGTTCGGGTTTGAAGAAGATGGCGGAGAAAAATCGTTTCCGTTGAAGTCTGCCGCCGGGGAATAAGTCGCGCTGCAGACCTGCATACCGGAGGGCGCACCCGACTGATCCCTGTCAGTCTGCAGCGCAGAGTGGTTGAGGCTCTCTAGAGTAGTGCCGAGGTGGAAACTAATGCACGTGCTCGGCGCAGCCGACACGGAGTACGGCGTGTAGGAATAGTCTGCGAGGTTGGAAGGGTCCGTTGGTACCACAGAGAGGTAGCCCGGCCCTGTCAGGTACACGGCCGCGCAGCTCGTGCCGCCGCAGCTGGTGCCGCAAACGGAAGTGTTGGTGCAAATACGCGGAGGAAAGGAGTTGTTTTGATCATAGTAAAGCTCGAGCGCCAATTGAAGCTGCTTTACATCGGAAATTCGTTTGGAATCACGCCCTTTTTTGCGCGTCCCGTCCAAAGAAACAAGCACGATCGACGCAAGAATGCCGATGATTGAAATTACGACTAGTAACTCGATAAGCGTAAAACCGTTTGCTCGCAATTTAGACATAAAATTATTTGAAAATTAAGGACATGCAAGGCTCGTCGGCACGTATTATTCCCGGCAAGACACCGATGATGCAATAACGACCAAGAGCTCAATGAGCGTGAAGCCTCGTGCCGCACGGGAGAAACCCGCCTGAGACTGCTTCATGACTGACAGTATATCGCACAAAAAAGAAAACCCCACCGATTGGTGGGGATTTCTTGCAGCCTATAGGCCGCACTTAGCAGGTCGTGTCGCCGGATGCCTGAGCAGCGGTGGTCTGCTTCGAGACGCCGGTTGAGTCTACGCACCAGTAGGTACCCGCCGTCGACATCAATGCCGAGACCGCGTATGCGGTGCCGTTAGCAGTGATGTTGCATGCCAGAGAGGTACCGGCCGGATAGTTGTCGTAGGACACTAGCGCGAGCATTCCGGAAGCCGTATCGGCGAACATGGTGCTAGCCGTGTTGCAAGTCTCACCGGCTGCGTCAGCAACGGCGTTAGTAGCAGTCGTAGCGGTGCCGTAAGCACCGATGTTGCTGTAGTAAACCTCCGCAGCGTTGCGAACACTGTTAAGCTGTTCTTTTACCCTTGCGTCGTTGCCTTTTGAGCGAGCCGTTCCGAGGGACGCGAGAACTATTGCCGCCAAGATACCGATGATGGCGATGACCACCAAGAGCTCTATGAGCGTGAAACCCCTTTTAAGATTTTGCATCATATAAATAATTTACGCGTTACCTATTAATTAATATTGGCGGGGTGCCCCCGACGGTTCGCGTATCCACATTGTAGCTCTCCGTTTTCGTGTACAAAGCGGTATTGTGGATAACCTTCATTAAAGGGGGAGAAATTAAAGAAAATAGAATATTTGTATTTTTTACCTACTAATGGTTAAGTACCCTCTCATTTGCCACCCCACCACACCCGCGGGCGCAGAGGTTTCCGCTCTGCGCAAACTCGGGCACCAGGCTTGCGGGCATACCGCAAGCGTGTGGCCCTCAAACAGTGCTCGGATCGGAAACCTCTGCGCCCGCGGGTGTGGTGGGGTGGCAAATGAGAGGGTACTTAACCATTAGTAGGTAAAAAATACAAATATTCTATTCTCTTTAATTTCTCCCCCTTTAATGAAGGTTATCCACAATACCGCTTTGTACACGAAAACGGAGAGCTACAATGTGGATACGCGAACCGTC
>JAGVDT010000119.1 GCA_020058565.1 Minisyncoccota bacterium
CCACACAACTACGCCTCTGGTCATGACGACCACTGCGCCCGGTCATACCCCGCCCCTTGGGGCGGGGTGGTTGATTTTTTTAATAGCCGACATATAGTTTTCGATAACTTGATGAGGAATGGTTTCGTCCAACTCTGACTCAATAATCAATGTCTCGCCGTCAAAGTCATGTAAAGCTGCGAGCGCGTACGTTTCATCTGAAGCTCGTTTCTTTGCTCGCCACTCTAATATGTCAAACTTAGTTACTTCACGTGAACCTCTAGCTACATCAAATAATTCATTTGGATAATCGGCAGGTGCTCGAAGTACTAGATTTTTAACTTTCCTTTCCTTGGTTAGTAGCGCGATCAGATAACATCCGAAACTTGAGCCCACAACACTGATATTTTCTTCATCAACGTACGGTAGAGTCGCTTCGAAATCATAGGCAGCTACTACGTCTCTTAGAAATTCTTTGCTCGAAGTGGTATTTCTATCACCCTGACTGCTGCCATGGCCGCGAAGGTCAACCAATACACATACGTAACCGATATCTGTTAGTGCTTGTGCGTACTGATAACTTCGTATGCGTTCGGAGGTCCAGCCGTGTATGAATAGCACAGCCGGGTATTTGGCTTCATTTGTTGTGGGCTGGAAAATACTTCCGTCCAATTTTAGGCCATCACTGGCGAACGAAAAGCCATACATCCCACAAGTGTAACAACGCTTGTGAGCCGACCTAAATACGTGAATTTTGTCGGCGAACTGAAGATGCTATAATCACCACATGGATACGACGACAAAAAAAATCCTTGAAATTGTTACTGAAACGCAAGACGCCGTTTCCGAAATTCGTAAGGAAACGCCAGATATGAGGCGTGAAATCGGCGCAAATACGAGGGCGATTGTGGAATTAACTGAGCAATTGCGCGGCGTGATGGGGTACGCAAAAGAAATTGATCATCTTATGACACGCGTCGCTGAACTAGAAAGGAGGGTGGGGGTATCAAAATAATTACCGCTCCCTGTGTTGGATTCGAACATTTCTTTAGTGAACATTCCTACTAATGCTCTCAGTTGAAGGGCGTGGCCGGAAATGCAAAAAAGAGTGGCGTATTTTCTACAAGCTAGAAGCTAGTGCCTGATTCAGCAGAATCACCTACTGGGTAGCACCTAGTTTTCTACGCCCAATACCCAAGTATCGCGCCCATCACCAAAAGCGTCACGAGAAAATAGCCGGCATTGATGAACCAGAGTTTCCAGGGTTTTCCATCCCAGAGCACTGTGCCGAGGGTAACGGGCACTACAAACCCGAGCCAGCTCCACATCGCTGCTTCAAGCCCGGCAGCGACGCCTGATTGCTGGAGAAATGAGCCAGCGAAAACTATTGAGTGCGCCAGGACATATGCCATGACCAGCGCGCCTATTGCCTGCAAAAGGTACTGCGGGCCGACGCCTGCTTTCATTTTTGCTTCCATTTCTGCCCTCGACCATCCCATAAGGCTAATCCACTGCTTGCCGAAAAGCGGTCCATACCATAAATATCCAAGTCCCATTGCGGCTACCGCGCTTACGAGTACTGCCCAATAATTGATGGGTACCATATCTAAATATCTTTAACCCCTAATGCATAAAGTATAGTACGCGGTAATGGTCTTGCCAGGGGAAGAGTGGATTACTTTTGAAATAAAGCACTAAATCATAAGCACGAAATCCCTACACGGGCGAGCCCATCGGGCTTTAGTCGAAATAAAAATGAGAAACAAGATACAAAAAACAATAACCAAACAAATCCCAAGCACTAATATCCAATGACCAAATGGGCCGTGGTTAGCGCCGGGTCACTTCTTGGTTATTGGAATTTATTATTTCGGATTTCGTACTTCGTGCTTAGATATTTGGATTTTTGAGGTGGTGGATAACTCAGTGGCGTTAAAATAGTTGGGGTTCATACTTATATAGTGTCAGTATTTCCTAGAGCGTCAGGTGTTCTAGGCTAAACCCCGCGAGACGAAGTCTCCTCTGGGGTCGCCCGAGTGCCGTAGGCGCTTTGGGGGTCGAGTTACAAGACCTTTTTCGATACGTCATATGAACAGCAAATGGTTGCATATGGTCGCATGGATCCTCGTCATCGTCGGCGCTCTCAATTGGGGCCTGGTTGGCGTTGGCAGCTTCATGGGTAGCAATTGGAACCTCGTAAACATGATTCTTGGTTCTATGCCGCAGCTTGAATCCATCGTCTATATTCTCGTAGGTCTCGCAGCTGTCTTCGAGCTCATCACGCACAAGAAAAATTGCAGGATGTGCGGCAGCGACAGCAACGCAATGATGTAGATTTTCGCCAAAACCGCTCCCCATGGGGAGCGGTTTTGCGCTGCATGCGGGGGCCAAGCGCTTCACGAGCAGTTCATTTTGCGGCGTATAGCATTGGTGCATGCGTGATGCGTACAGCAAACCAACCGAGGGGTCGGCTCTGAAGATATTGGTGGTCGACGACAACCGTGATGCTGCGCTGAGTATGGGGCGGCTCTTAACGGCGCTCGGCAACAACGTTCGAGTCGTACATGACGGTTTTTCCGCGCTCGATACGGCCGAGGCATTTCGTCCTGATGCGGTGCTTCTCGACATCGGCCTGCCTGAAATGGACGGCTACGACACCGCGCGGATGCTCAGAGACATTCCTGAGTGTGAAAACCTGACTATTATTGCGGTTACGGGATGGGGGCAAGACAGCGACAAAGAAAGAGGACGCCTCGCGGGTATTGATCATCATGTGCTCAAGCCGGCAGACTCCTCGACGCTGATTCGGCTACTTTCGTCAGCGACTGAGAGACCGCACGATACATCGTCTGCTTTAGCGAGGGAGTAGGCGGTAAGTGATATTGCGCGGTTCGTCTGCACGCGCAACGCACGAAACTACCCGTCTGTGTCGGTATCCCCGAGGGGGCCTTGCGCTATTCTGAACCCGGGGATAGGCTGAAGCCATAGCAGATAATCTTCATTAGTATGTCTGAACCAGTAATCGGATATTGTGTCAAATGCAAGGAGAAGCGGGAAATGATAGACGCCGAAGAGGTGAGCATGCCCGGCAAAGGCGGAGAGCGCCGCGCAATGAAAGGCAAATGTTCCGTTTGCGGCACCGGTATGTACAAGATTTTGGGCAAGAAACAAGTCTAGTAGGTAAGATAGGCGGGTGCACTGCACGGAAATTAACGGTACGAAAATTTACTACGAGGTAAGACCGAGTCGGCGGGCGCGCCGGCTCGGTCTTACGGTGTATGCCGGGGGACGACTGGTGGTAACGGTGCCGGCACGCTCAAAAGATAATCCGGAAGCATTTCTGAAACGACATGCAGGCTGGGTACTTGTCTCTCTCCGGAGGCAGTCAGGCAAAAAGCAGCTCCCCGGCGGGGTTAAGGATTACAAGCAAAATAGGCCTTTGGCTCACCGGCTTGTGAGCGAGCGTATCAGGCACTTCAATACTTTCTATAAATTCACGGTGGGGAACGTGACCATACGCAACACGCGTTCACGCTGGGGCTCGTGTTCACGCAAAGGCAACCTGAGTTTTAGCTACAAGCTCGTACATCTTTCACCAGAGCTGTCGGACTACATTATCGTCCACGAGCTCTGCCATTTAAGCGAGTTTAATCACTCGGCGGCATTTTGGCAGCTTGTCGCGAAAACCATTCCTCGCTACAAGGAGCTTCGACATTCTCTGAGATCATTCATCCATTAAAACTGTTTCGACAATAAGCCGCTTTTCGTGCTTCTCGAGGCACGGTACGTATTTGCCGGTGCAGCTAATGCCGTTTAAGCGCGGCTCGTTGGCGCGATTGAAAAGCCGCTGAGGCGATATATCACCTAGTCGATACACCCCGGAATCTTGTATACGGAAACGAGAAATTGTATGAAGCGCAATGTCTATCACCAGCTTAATGAAGTTGCCTCCTGATGCCGCGGAATTTTCTGCGTATAGTTTGATCTTCACGGCCGTGGAGATCATGCTATATGGCCGTTTTGCAAACGCTCCCAAACTGCTAAAGTTATTACATGTATAAACTTTTGAAGGGGTCCGTGTTTTTTGCGTTTGTTGTCGCGCTTGCTCCTTCAATTACTTTTGCGCAATCGTTGGAATGGTTGGCGGAAAATCGGGGTGTGCTCCCGCACGCCGTGGCAGAGGCTATTCTGGCGCCTGTGAACGTGCGTACAAACGACGGTCTTGAGCAAAAGGTGCGCTCCTTTTCGCAGACAACCCGATTATGGCGGAGATTGCGCGATGCGAATCTCGATTTAGGCAGTTCGACGATGCGGGTGAGCCGCTCGATGGCGGAGCCGGTTCGATGATCGGCCTCTTTCAAATCAACGCACCCGTGCATAAAAACTTCGCCGCTTCTATCGGCATGGATATTTATACCGTAGATGGCAATATGGCGTACGCGCAGTATTTGCATCGGAGAGAAGGCACCGACCCGTGGCTCTCTTCTTTTTCGTGCTGGCACAACGCGACTGCTACCAACGCACCCCCAGGCGGCCTATCTCAAGACCTGTATCTCGGAGTCATTAGCCCCGAAGTGCGGGCTCTTCAGGTCATGCTTAACGCAAAAGGATACATTCTTGCGGAAACAGGGCCGGGCTCTCCGGGGCAAGAGACCGATAAATTCGGCTCGCTGACGCGGGCCGCAGTACGCAAATTCCAGTGTGCGATCATGAGCATTTGTTCCGGAGACGAGCATGCAAACGGCTACGGCATGGTGAACGCACATACTCGCAGCGCTCTTCTGGGCGCCGCGGCTGCAGCATCCGAACCGAGGCCGCCCTCGGAGATAAGCGCAGAAGAAGAGAGGCTGCGAAATCTCATAGCCGAACTGTCGGCTCAGCTCTTTGCGCTCCGACAAAAACAGGGGGCGTAAGCGCTTCATAAATTCTTAATATCCTCCCTGAGAAAATTTGCGCAGAGGAACTGCTGGAGCTTGTGCCGCCTCCCTGCCGCATGAAATCAAGCCGGCCTCAAGGTGTGGCGCGTGCCGTGCATCGCGCGAGCATAGGACGCAACTAGTTGGCGGGGTAAAAGCCCACCAAGGTAAGACCACACTTCCAAATTCGAGAGACCTGCGTGCCGGGTCTTTTGTTTGCAGATGTATGGGCAGTTGATTTAGTGCACAGGTGCGTGTGTGTGGCCTTCTCGTATCCGCAAAGAGAGAAGCGCCGCTCCGACGGTAATAATCGCCCCAACCATGAAAGCCAATTGGTATCCGTCGAGCAGCCCGACGCTGTGTGAGGCGCCTAGAGACACGACACGCATAGTCTCGAGCGAGGCCAGACTTGCGAGAATGGCGAGCCCGAGCGAGCCGCCCATCATAAACGCTGTGTTGAGTACGCCGGAGACCAGCCCGCTTTCTTCTTGTGATATTCCCGCGGTGCCCGCAAGGAGGACCGGGTTGAAAGAAAGTCCCGCCCCGATCCCGAGGAGACACATCGCCGGCAAAATGTGCATGAGGAAATCTCCGTTTATGGGCGCATTTGCGAAAAACAAAAGCCCTATCGCTATGAGCATAAGCCCGATAAAAAGAGGATACTTTGTGCCGTAGCGCATAACTATCCTCGCTGAAAGCCCGAGCGAAAACACGGCCATTATCACGTTGGCGGGGAGAAACGAAAGACCGACTTGCATCGGCGTATATCCGAGAACTAATTGCATGTAGAGCGCGGAAAGGAAAAACCACGCGAACATGCCGGCGGACCACAAGACACCGACCATACTGATGGTTGCGACGTTTCCTTTACGAAATATTTCGAGCGGCACCAGCGGGCCGCGTATGATTCTTTCCACGAAAATAAACGCGGCGAAAAGAAGCACGGCGACCGTCAGATACGAAATTGTCCACGGCGAAAGCCACCCGATTTGGTTGCCGTTTACGATCGCATAGACGGCAAGCATCAGCGAAAAAGTGACCGTGAGGGCGCCACCGAGATCCAGATGTCCCGGGTCGTTTTCGCGGCGCGAGTGTGGCAGAAGCGCGTAGCAGAGGGCAAAGACAATGACGCCTACGGGCATGTTGACGAGAAATATCCAATGCCAGTCGAATGCGCCGGTCAAAAGTCCGCCGAGAAATACGCCTATGGCGCCGCCCCCTGCCGCGACAAAACCGAATACGCCCATGGCTTTTGCGCGCTCGTCGTCTTTGACAAAAAGATTCATGATTATGGAAAGTGCCACGGCGGAAACCACTGCGCCGCCTAATCCCTGGACCGCGCGAGCCACGATGAGCACGCTTTGCGTGTTTGCGATTCCGCACGCAAGGGAAGCCAGCGTAAAAATGGAAAGCCCTATCAGGAATACCCGTCGGTGTCCATAAATATCGCGGAGCCGCCCCCAAAGCAAAAGGAATCCCGAGAAAGTCAGCATGTAGGCGTTTACTACCCACACAAGCGACGTATCCGTAAACTGAAGCGAAGATTTTATTGAAGGAAGCGCGACGTTGACGATGGTCGTATCGAGAATGATCATCAGGTCGCCCAGACAGAGCAGTATAAGCGCAACCCATCGCTTGTCCGGCGAAAAGAGCATATTTGTTTATTGCATCCTTTGAATTGCCCGAATCATGCGCTCAAAAAATGAATTGTACCCGTTTCTCAGTGGATCGCCGTACTGCTCTTTCGGCAGGTGCCCTTTCTGCGTAAAGGTCATTTCGGTTACGCCGACACGGTCGGTAAGCGTAAGCGTCACCGTCTCGTAGTTCGGGTTCCCGGCTTCCTCTATGGTGAAAACCAACTTTGCGGGGGAATTGATCTCGAGATATTTGCCGCGAAATGGCATGCGCGAGCCGTCTTGCGCATTGATCATGTCTGCCTGCCAAGCGCCGCCGACGCGGAGGTCTATCGAAGTGGTCTCGCGCGTAGCCGCGAGAGGGGGGACGCCAAACCATTCTGAAAGGTATTCAGGCTTCGTCCATGCGTCCCAAACTTTTTGGCGGTTGGCATCGATGATACGGGTGATGGTTATTTCTTGCTTGGATGTGCTCGAAAAAGAATAGGGCGCTTTTTTGGTTTGCAAAAGGCCCGCTAAGGCCGCGCCAAGGCGCCGGAGAATATGCATGGTGCTTTGATTATTTCCTCTTATTAGCTTTTTGCAAGACAGGCATGCGGATTTCCGCCGCTCTGGGTCAGGCCGGCTTTTTCACGACTTGCCTCGCACCGACATGCCGGAGCGGGTATACTAGACAAATTGCTCCGAAGCTCTGCTTCGGAGGCAACGGAATCCGGTGTATGTTTCTTGCATGGAGGATCGGCATATCCGGAAGAGCCACAAC
>JAGVDT010000036.1 GCA_020058565.1 Minisyncoccota bacterium
GAGTGAGCCGGATGGGATGTTTGAAATAGCGAGGCTGGTGGTGGTGGCGTTTGCGATCACTGCATCTGCGAATGAAGAAGTAGATGATGCGTTGATGCCGCTGGTGAAGTTGAGATAGGTGGTGGTGGCGTTGTTTGGGAAGAGGTAGCCAAATGTTGAGTAGTCAGTACCCGGGACGGCGGCCTGTATTGCCCCACCCGCCCCTGCTTTAAGAAGAGATCCATTGGCGATGTTTGCGATTGCAAAGGATGTCGTGGTGGCATTCGCGAACAGCGCCGATGAAGTCGAAACAAAATTTCCAACCGCGAGCGCGCTGTAGAACGTCGAGGTGCTGACCGCGAGATTGGCGACTCCACCGACGGAGAGCAGCGTTCCGGCGCTGGTGGTGCCGATCCCGACATTGTTTGAAAAATATGACTTACCCATCACTTCAAATATGCTCGCGAGCGTGGAAGTGCCGCTGGCGCCTACAACCACGACATCGTTTGTATCCGTGGGGTAAATTCGCAAGTCGTCGGTAGACGTAGACCATGCGCCTGCGCCGCCGCCGCCGCCGGAAGAAATGTCGGTGCCCCACACCGGCAAAAGGCTGCCGTTGAGCTTGAGGACATTTCCGCTTGCTGCACCGCCAGTCGTCAGTACTGTGAGATGGTTGGGCGAATCAGCGTACAAGATGTCTCCCGTAGCGTACGTCGTTATTCCAGTACCCCCCTGCGTTGCCGCGAGCGTGCCGGAGATATTCGCCAGAGTTGTGGTTGCGGTCCATGTGGGCACTCCGCCAAGAAGCGCCAAGACTTGCCCCGGAAGACCTGCCGATGTGGTGGCGAGCGCTCCGGAGCCGTTTCCATAGAGGAGCGCGCCAGTGGCGACACTCGACCAGCCGGTCCCACCGTAGATCGCGCTCAAAGTGCTGGTTGCCGAAACTGTGCCATTGATCGCCTGCAACGGTCCCGTAAGGCTGCCAATCGAGAACGTGCCGTTAAATGCGTTGGTGCCGGTAAAAGTATTATTCGCATATGTCTTTGCGATCGTAGTAGAGGCATCCGCAAAATAGATAGCGGAAGTGGTCGAAAAGAAATCACGCTGCGTCTTCCAGAAGTCTGTTGAGGTGGTGCTAAAGAGCGTGGCGTTCGCCGAGAGGAAGTCGGTGCCTGCTACAGCTGCAAGTACCGAGCCGCCGGTGGTTGTTTTGAGGAGTGAGCCGGATGGGATGTTGGAGATGGCAAGTGATGTCGTGGTGGCGTTTGCGATCACTGCGTCTGCGAATGATGAAGTGGAAGATGCGTTGATGCCGGAGGTGAAGTTGAGGTAGGTGGTGGTGGCGCTGTTTGGGAAAAGGTACGAGAAGTTGGCGTAGTCGGTGCCGGCTACTGCTGCCACGACACTCCCCTGTGCGTTGGTTTTGAGGAGGACTGAAGAAAGTCCGGTAAAGATCAGGTTGGTGGTGGTGGCGGTGCCATTTACGGTAAGGCCGCCGGTTTGGGTGCCATCGCCGATGGTGGTGGAGGCAAAGGCGGTGAGGCCGCCGTTGAAGTTGATGAGCGTGTTGGTGGCGTTGTTTGGGAAGAGGTAGGCGAAGGTGGAGGCGACGTAGTCGGTGCCCGCGACCGCGGCCAAAACTGAGCCACCAAGACCTACCTTCAGGAGCGAGCCGTTGGTGATGTTGGAAATAGCGAGGCTGGTGGTGGTCGCGTTTGCGATCACTGCGTCGGCGAATGAAGAAGTAGATGATGCGTTGATGCCTGAGGTGAAGTTGAGGTAGGTGGTGGTGGCGTTGTTTGGGAAGAGGTATGCAAACGCGCTACCGGTCTGGTCGCTCCCGCAGCCAAACGTGCCGTTGTTGTAGGTGAGAAATGATCCGGCCTGGCAGACATTGAGACCTGCACCAAAGAGCTGCGAAGTGGAAGCAATCGAGGCAAAGAGCGTGGTCGTTGTCGCATTCACGAAATCCGCGTCAGCGAAATGCGAAGTCGACGAGGCGAAGATTCCGCTTTGCGCCCATATTGGACTCGAGGTAGCGGCGGCCACTACCGAGTAATTAGAGAGCCATGTAAACGGCGCCCCTTGTCCCACCGCAGTCTGGTCCGTTACGCAGGAAAATCGGCCGTTTGCGTACGTGAGCACTTCGCCGCCCGCGCAGGTAGCGAGGCCCGCTCCGTAGTAGAGCGTTGAGGATGCGTAGCTGGCAGAAATGCCGGTGGTGGAAGCATATGCAAATGTCTGTGTACCCGTAAATGTGTTGTTGACATATGTTTTAGGAATTGTGGTAGAAGCATCTATAAAGTAGATAGCGCTCGTTGTCGAAAAGCCGGACAGACTTTGTGTCGAAAGGAAATACGAGGCTGATGTCGTAGAAAATGCGAGGCCCTGGTATTGCTCTAGGAAATATGCCGATGATGTTGTCGAGAAAAGATTGCGAGAAGAGAGAAACGCATCGGCCGAAGTGGTAGAAAAGAAATTCGTTGCGCTTGCCCAGTAGTTTACGCTCGTGGTTGAGAAAAAGTCGTTGGCAACTTTCCAATAATCAGCGCTGGTGGTCGAAAAGAAAAATCCCTTATCGTACGTCGCGAGAAGATGCTCTGCAGATGTGGTCGAGAAGAAATTGTTTTGCGTTTTCCAGTAGTCAGCCGATGTTGTCGAGAAAGCCGAGATGTTTTGCTGAGCAAGGAAGTACGAAGCCGATGTAGTGGAAAACGCCGCACCTTGATTCAGCGCTAGGAAATTCGAGGCCGACGTGGTGGAAAATCCGAGCGCGATCAGCTGCGCCGCCGTATACCCGCTGTGCGTGCCCGTCCAATCTCCCGTGCTTGTACTTACGTAGTCCTCTCCCGGAGTCGCGAGACTCACGGCGCCGTCGGCGCCGACTTTCAAAATCCCATTCGTCAAAGATGAGATGACAAGGTTTGAAGTAGATGCATGCGCGGACGTGACAGCGGTCGTGGATGCATACGGGAATACTGATGCGTTAGTCGATGTTGCGACAAAGTTTGGCGAGGTGATGGCGTTGTATGCAACAATCGTTCCCCGGAAAAGGCTGTTGCCTCTGACTTCGATAATGTTTCCTATTGTCGTCGTCGCCGTATTTCCGACCAACACCACCTGTGCCGGATTCGACGTATACACCGCAAGCTCATCCGTTGTGGTTGCCCACGCGCCGGCGCCACCGCTTCCCTGGAGATCGGGCTGCCAGCTCGGGAAGCCGCCATTGAGTTTGAGCACGAGACCATTGGCGCCAGCCGGCAGCGCCGCAAGGTTGTCTGCGACGTCCGCATACAGTATGTCCCCTGCCGCGAGCGAACTTGGCACATCAGTCAGCGCGACAAACGTCGTGACGCCGCTTACGTTGGTGACATTGGTCACGGTAGTTCCTCCGCCGCCGCCGGCCAACGATATCGCCTGATACACCTTGGATATATCCGGAGAATGTGCGATGGAGTTGGCATCGATTTTCGCCGATAGACTCGCTTCAAGCTGCGCTAGCCGGCTATTGAGAAGGGATTCGCTGATGCCTCCCTCGCTTACCACGCGCTCCACTGTGACGCGTTCGATGACTCGCTCGCTTGTCGCCTGAGCGATTGTAGTGGGCTGAACATTTTTCTGCACTGTTTCTGCGATTTGCTGCGGGGTCGGGCGCGGCAAGGGCGCAGGTGCCGGAGGCGGCGTCTGGGCGAGTGGCTGCGAAACGATCGGTGTCACTTTCAAAGTGACGGTAGCCTGATTGCTACCGCTAATCATCGCAAAGAAAGATCCAACACTCGAAGAAATTGCGCCGAAGAAGTTAGCAACCGGATTGCTAGCTGCAGCTGCTAGCGCCGTGCGCGAATCCGATACTGCGCTGAGTGGCATTGAAAAATCTGACTGCGCGATCTGAGCGCTTTCGCTGCCGGATGTCGGCTGCACACCGGTGATGGCGGCAACAGACGACGAGTACATAGCGCGAACATTCTTCGCAAAGCTCGGATCAAACGCGGAATACACGCCGACCAAAATCAAGACGGCAAATGTCATGGCTGCCGCGCGATGCACCATATCCGCCGCCGGGATCAAAATATGCTTTCCATGCGTCACGTGCGTGACTGCGTCGTGGAAACCAGCTTGAACTCCCGTAGGAGCCGGTATGTATGAAGCCGCGTGCGCTATTTTTGCCTTTAGTCCGTGGCGAAAATCCGAGTGAAGCGCCTTACGATATGCGGCGCGACGCTTGGCGTGCTCCATCGTGTGAACTTTCGGCAAACTAGAAAAATTATTCTCCGGAAAAATAATCCGGTGTGACTCTCGCTCCTGATTCTCGACAAGCTGCTTAAAGGCAGACTTAGAATGCTCGGCTGCCTTAGGCACGGGTATCGTAGGCGCGTGAAAAACTGCGAATCTCTGATCTTTGTACTCCTGCTTGCGTTGCTTGCTAAGGCTTTCTTTGCGCTCGATTTTGCTTACTTCGCTCGATCCGAGAAACTTCGACAGTGAACTAGGCTCAACATACCAATTCTTTCCAACGCGTCTTCCGGCAATTCTTCCTGCGCGACATAACCTGGTTATGTAGTCTCGGGACAGACCAGCAGCAAGAGCAGCATCTGAGGCCGATACGTACCGTTCTTTGCCAAAGAAAATCTCGTCAGACATATTTATCGGCTACTAGACAGAAATCCCCAGAATGAAATGCGAATCATGCCGCCGCGAAGACGTACCGGTCCAGAAATTTGATGAGCACTCAAATCCTGGAGCAAAGCTGCAGATTTTGAATTCTGTTTCTTCATGCTTGAAATTTTCTGCCAGCTTCGCGTTAAGATTTCGAGTTTTAGCTCGGTTCAGGAATTGTTCGGGTGACCGATTTAACTAATATTTTACTAGACATTTCGGACATTTTATTTTCGCGATTCTGCAAAATCTGTGGATATGTATGCATATTTTTTTCCTTACGATATAGAGACGATGGATCGCGATATATTTCGCAAACTAAAGCAATTTTATGCGGGGAACCACACCACCGACAATATTTATCAAAATATTCTTATCCCAACTTGGTTTCCTGACTAATTCTCGGCTGCCCGAGCATCGATAAATATAGGTATATTGCTGATTGAGGCTGATTCAGACTCTGCTTTGCGGCCCGACCAAAATGCGACGACCGAGTTTAGCTCGGTCGCCGCAAATGGTTTTAACTCAGAGTAGATTTACTCGACCGAACGGATGTACACGAGCTCCTTCGAAAGCAGGACCTCAAGTGAGAGCTTATTGGCTGCCGCGGTTGCTACTGAAGCCACTTGGCGATCATCGGGCTCAAATATCGCACTATAGATTCTCTCGCCGCCACTCAATCCTAGCGCGGTTCCCGCAAGCACTAAGAGTACAAGCACTAGGACTGGAACTGTGGCTTGAAACATAGACTTTCCGGGTATTGGGATACTTCTCGGTTGATTTTTTTTGGAGCCTTCTGCGGACGATTTATGCTCGAACGCATAGTGAGTTTTTTCGTCGGCTTCCTCAACGAGCCTGGCCTCTAGTACTCGTATGGGTATTCTGCTGCTTGTCTGTTGCATCGAATCCAAAGCGGCGGTAGCGGGTTGCGCTCGGAGCTCGAACTCCGGCAGTACGGACGAGAGCGTCGGAAAGAGTGGCTTTTCGTCTTTGCCATACTCCATCAGTTTTTGCTTCTCTACGTTTATCGGCAAAGCATTCTGGATCTCAACTGGCACCGGACGTTTTAATCCGACTGATTCTGCCTGCACTGCGCGCAGAAGCGCTTCTTTCTCTTTTTTGTGTTCGAGGATCGCTTCCCTGTCAACATACCAGCGATTTCCCACCTGCGTCGAGGGAATTTTGCCTGCACGAGCAAGTTGGCCGACGTAATCTTGATTGTAATCTGTTATCTTTGCAGCGAGCGCGGCAGAGACAAATTCTTTTCCGTCTTCCCGAATTGTCGCTTCTACATTTGGATCAGGCTGGTATTTTGGCGGTTCAGGTTTGAACGCCTCGGCTTTTAATTTGTATGCATGAAGAGATTCAGGAAATACATACCATTGGTTTCCTACCCGCCTGGCGTCAACGTGCCCAGCACGACAGAGCTGCCCAACGTAGTCTTGGGTATATCCAAATTCCACAGCCGCCCTTTTAGAGGCAATGTAAGTTTTGCTATCAAGAGTAACCGCATCCATTCCGGTAAGTATAACAGCACGAGAACGCATATCGTCCATCCGAGTTGCCGAGATAGTGAATAACTTCGCGCCATAATAAGCGCCCGTAAATCCGGAGCACGAATACTGAAGTCCGAGATACTATTAAATTCACCAACTAATATCTGAAGAATCACCCATAAAGCTGCCTAAGAATTTCAAATCAACCGGGTCAATCTGACACCATTGCTGGGATGCCCTGCTCGAAATATCAAACCTCCGAGCTCGAGCCTATTTGCTGTTTAATCATTGCTCGTAACGCCGCAGGATCGGCTGCTCCCCTCAGTGACTTCATTGCCTGCCCCACGAGGTACTCTATAGCCGCTGTTTTGCCCGATTTCACATCATCTACCACAGTGGCGTTATCGGCAATAATTTTGGCCACAATTTGCGCGAGTTGTGCTGAGGAATCGCTTTGAAGCAGCTTTTGCTCCCTGGCCAGCACTTCGGGGTCGCTTTTGCCGTCCATGCAAATTTGAAGCAACTCCTTTACGGCCCGCGACGATATTCTTTTTTCGCTGGCCATTCGGATAACTTTCGCGAAATTATCGGGAGAAATAGGCACAATATCGAGAATTTTCATATCTCGGGTACCGGCATCTCGGATATCCGTGATTAACTTTACTAGATCATTGGAGATGTAGTTAGAAGCCAGCTTTAGTTCAGCGGGTTTCTCCTGTAGAGCATGGCCGACGGCTTCAAAAAATTCGCCGTACAGTGGCTCTTTGACATAGAGCTCAATATCTTGTGTATTGATTCCTAAGGTCGCGAAACGCGTTCTTTTCTCCCACGGCAGCTCGGGCAGCGTCTTTTTTACGGTATCTAAAGTCAGGCCGAGTTCGGAAAGCTTTAGGGATGGTAGATCGGGATCGGGAAAATATCGGTAGTCTGCACTACCCTCTTTTACACGCTGGCTAAAAGTAGCCTGCTTGTGTTCGTCCCAGCCGCGAGTTTCCTGCACAACTTTTTCACCTTTCTCAAGTAGCGCTATCTGCCGTTTTACTTCGTAGTCTATGGCGCGCTCCAGAGCTCGAAAGGAATTTATGTTCTTTACCTCAACTTTAGTACCGAGTTTGGAAATATCGACTTTGAAATTAGCCTCAGGTAGATCTCCTGCATTCTCCGCGTTCACTCCGGTGCTTTTGCTCGTCCCGCTTGAGTCCTCGGCGGCAGCTCTTTCGCTTGCCCCATTGCCCGTTTTTATTCGCTTTGACCCGTTCTCCCCATTCTCTCCGTTCGTTCCGACGGAATCGCTGCCATTAGAGACCAAAGACGCGGAAGCGCTTACGGCTTCAAAAATATGTGCTGATGGGCTTCTCGTCGCTGAAGAAACTAAGGAACTTTCTGGCGAGAAAGAATTATTCTTCATGCGCTGTGCATCTTCCGGAGATATTTTTGCGACACTAATGTTTGCTTCGAGCCGCATCTGCCCTTTTTCCATATCAGCTTCGGATGCTCCGAGCGTTCTCAAAAGCACCTGCAATTCCCTGCCGAAATTTCCCGCCTCCCTCGCGCTATGCAGCACCGGCTCTGTCACAAGCTCCATCAAAGGAACGCCCGCACGATTGTAATCCACCAAAGTAGCTCCCGAGCTTTCATCGTGGATTGAACTAGCGGTGTCCTCCTCAAGATGAATCCTGGTCAGCGTAACACCGTTTAGCGATCCTCCTGAGACCAAAGGGTACTCAAACTGCGACAACTGATACCCTTTTGGGAGGTCAGGATAGAAATAATTCTTTCGGTCGAATTCCGTATAATCTGCCAATTTTGCGCCAAGCGCTGCCCCAACACGCAAAACATGCTCTACCGCAGCCCTATTTATCACCGGAAGGGTGCCCGGATGGGCCATACACACCGGACAAACGTTGATATTAGGCCGTTTTTTCGCTGCATCATTCTTTGATGCACAAAACATCTTGGTGCGCGTGTTTAATTCCGCATGAATTTCGAGACCAATCGTCGGCCAATATCTGTCTTGCGCCATAGTCTCTGAATACTATCAGAGGTCTCTTTCAAGTGCCATCGTGTTCAAAAAACTGCGGGGAAAACGCCTCTGTGCATGACAGAAGGTCAGGCGAACAAGACAACGGTGCAACTTGTGAGCGAATATGGCGCATATTTAGAGCCATTTTATACAGCACCTGTTCCCGGCGAAATAATGAATTTTTGCGTACTGCGAAGTGGGAAATGCGTCTCATGATGCAAGCAAGGTTTAGCCTGTGATCGCATAGGCTAAACCTTACTAGATAAGCCAAAAAACAAAAAATGTCGAAAAAACGCGATTTTTAGACGCTTTTTAGCATATTTTGCCTCAATTTCGCGCAGATTTTGTGCTGAAAATCATTTTCGGGAGAAGCGCGCATCGTTTGTCGAATTCGCGTTGTGCGTTTGTGCTGGCTGCGAGTCAATACTAGTAACGTCTAGCTTTGCGTAAAAAAACATCTACAATTACACCATGAGAAAAACAAAATTCGAGTTAGGCGGCCACTATCACCTATTCAATCGCGGCGTCGACAATCGAAATGTCTTTGTTTCGAAAGAAGACTACGATCGCTTCGAGGCGTACTTATATCTCCTGAACGACACGGAGAGCCCGCGAGCGGCCAATTTTTTTGTTGGCAAAAGATACGGATCAATTTTTGAAAGCGCGCGAACACAACCGCTGATAGCAATAGGCGCATTTTCATTATTGCCAACCAATTTTCATATCATTGCCTCCCCTCTTGTCGATCGAGGTCTTCCCAAATTTATGCAGAAGCTTACGACAGCCTATACAATGTACTTTAACGACAAGTATCAGCGCACGGGCTCGTTGTTTGAGGGTACCTACAAAGCTCATGGGGCCACAAGCGATAATCATTTGAAATTCCTGCTATCGTTAACGCACCTTGCCCCCGCCCAACTGTTCAACAAAAAATGGGCCGAGGACGATATTTTTAAGCTGGAGCGACTATCCGGTGAGCTGATGGATTATCGTTACTCGAGTGTGGGCGAATACATCAGCGGTAAAAATATAATCACTGACCCGCAATACTTCCCACGATACTTCGGACGCGCCAAGAGCATGGACACGTATCTAAGATACTGGGAGGATAACAAAAACAAATACACTAACTAGAACACCGATGCGTACGCCGTCTGCATGCAAAAGCAGAGCTCCGACTACACTCGGTACAGCGAGTAGTACAAACGAGGAGGTAGCGGGAAGGACTTTCAGTTCCCTGGCGAAGGTACGTGCCGTCTCCATATCCTGATCTCATCTATATCAATGAATGGTTGTACCAGGCTAAATGGTGTATGCCATGCAATCATTCACTACCAATTGGTTAATGAGTGGCGCATCTCGTTTTCGCCCTACCGGCAATGGGCCAACGGGCGCTGGACAATCTAGGTGCTTCGGTGCGCGATCACTAAGCAATTGCCCTCCGCTTATCAATCTCGGTAAACACAGATTCGCAGAAAACTCGATATCTCGGCATAAATGACTGCATGGATAGGGAGCGGAAGTTGCGGTAGTGGTTTGTTCAAGCGGGTTCTTCGGCTGTTTTAGAGCACACTCTTGCCTAAGGCAGACCCGCTCAGCCGCTGTGTAGAGGCCTTCAGCGCCTACAGGCATTCTCTTCAGGTGCGAAGCCAGCGCGACGCCCTGAACGGCGCTTTTACTTCTGTACAGAAGGGCCGCCTTTAAGTCGCACCACCGATTTGCGGACAACCGAGGCTGCGGTGAATAGGAAGAGTAGTAGCGGGATAGCCAAAACACTCTCTCCAAGGCGCGAATACGCAGTACGTGTACCTAGGAGTGGACCTGCCGCTGTCATAAACGATATGCCGCCTACGGGAGTCCTCGCTATGACTTCTCCTGCATCAGAAACTACTGCGGATGACGCGCCATTATGTACCATTGCCACGTATCTCCCGCTTTCGACCGCGCGCAGCTTTGCGTGCGCTATCAGCATTTGAGTGGACATGAAACCGTGATGCAGCCAGCTATCTGGACAGACATTTATCAAAATTTGCGCGCCACTGTTTGAGAGGTCTGCATACAAGCTCGGAGAGAAAATTTCGGCGCACAGTAGCGCGCCTATTTTCATGTCGCCGAGCGGGAGCGGTTGAGGAGTCGTTCCCGGATGCAGTACCGGCAAAGAGTTTTTACGAGCTGCATGTTCTCCCAGTATGTAGCTTTGTGCGGAAGAAAACAGATAGACTGGATATTCAGCGACTGGGGCGAGCAGCGTTGTATTGTGCGAGGCGACAATCTCGCCATCGCTTGAATAGGCAGTCAATCGTTTATAGGTGCCTGCAGACGTCTCCATCGTGGCAACATCGATAATTTTCGGAGAATTTCCTGTAAGCACTGTCTTGAGTACCGATGTGGGCTCGACTCCCGAGGCGCTCAGGAATTCTCCGGAAGGAATTATCAAAACATCGAGCATTCGTACGGTGTCGGATACATCGCCCAAAAGCTCCCCTATCTGCCGTCCGCGCTCGGTTACTTCTGCCTTGGAGAGCGAAACTTTCGGGAAGAAGTCCGTCGTGATTGCGCCCATGTTGAGGACGCCCCGTTCGTCCGGAGAGGATGGCACGATGTGAAATTTGGTGTCTAGGAGCGTTACCGATATGCATGCGACGACTGCGAGTACGACGGCGGCTACTTTAACCTTGATCGACGGAGCATACTTCCCCATCAAGGCTTCGGCGGCAAATCCGATCAGGACGACAGTAAACGTAAGGCCGTATACCCCGCCAAACTGAGCGAGGTATAAAAGCGGTGAGAACGCCGAGAGCGCATAGCCGAGCATTGTTGCGGAAAAATGCGCCGCCATGCCATTTTCATTCCCGGCCATAAGTGCGGCAAATGCCCACATCTGCGCGTATTGCAGAAGCGTCCATGCTGACGCTGCGAAAAGTATTCGCAGGGCCGGATTCTCAGTACGAAGCACGCGATACAGGAGCGCAAACACTCCAAAAAAAATGCCAAGCACGGCTGAGGCAGAGCCCCAGTAGAGGTACACTAGAGCGAAGCCTTTGGTTTCCGGAATGCCAGCCCAGGTAATCGGCAACAGGTCCCACAGCCAAAAGAGAGCGCCGGCCGAGTACACAACGCCAAAAAGCGTGCCTATGCCGAAATGCCTAAGCAGCCCGCTGCTTGCTTCTGTATGCAGCGCAAACGCGAAGGCTGCAACCGCAAAAAAAGCCAAGAACCACACCTGCGGCGCGAGGAGCGCAGCTCCCCCGAAAATTCCAGCTAGCGCTGCGAGAGCATATGTCACGCGCTAAGGATACCTCGACTCACGCGGCTTCACTAGCTCTCATCGACGATGCGCCACTCTCCCGAGGCCAGGAGATCATCGGTCTTTTTAAATTTCACTTCGCGCACCTCTTTGCCGTTGGTTATTTTTACTTTGTCGTTGCGACCGTATTCTTTTTTCGGCCCCACGTGTCCGGTAGCGGTGATAGTCCGGGCGGCAGTCTGGACGGAGCGTTCCTGCCTGGAGCTCGGAGCACCTTCTGAAGTGATGTTGGGGATGCTTTGCGCCACATGCTGGGTATACGTATCTTCCATCGTATGAAAGAGCCGGAGGCCTTCTTTTTTGTATTCTACGAGCGGATCTCGCTGGCCGTATGCGCGCAAATTTACCGATGAGCGCAAATATTCCATAGCCTCGAGATGCTCCACCCAAAGGTAATCGATCGTTTGGAGCAAGAACCTCCGCACTATAGGGTAAAATGCATCACCAAGCTCTTGTTTTTTCATGCGGATTGCGTCGGGGAAATCTGACTTTCCGGAAAAGATGCGCTGTAATTCCGTGTCGATCGCTTCGTTGCCTTCTGACAATAGCGCTCGACGGCGCTGATAGACACTTTTGCGCTGAATGTTGAGTACGTCGTCGTATGCGAGCACGTGCTTACGAGCATCGAAATTCATTTCTTCAATGCGCGTCTGCGCCTTTTCAAGCGATCGGGTGATCATGGAGTTATAGATTGGTTCGTCTTCAGGAATACCAAAAGTGCCCATTACGCGCTTAATAGCGTCGGATGCAAATATGCGCATCAAAGAATCCTCCAGCGAAACAAAAAATTGCGTTTCTCCCGGATCTCCTTGTCGGCCTGCGCGGCCTCGCAGCTGATTATCAATGCGACGGGCTTCATGCCGCTCTGTGCCAAGTACAAAGAGACCGCTGAGCTTTTTAATTTCTTCGTATGCACCTTCCGGCGCGGGGTTTCCTCCGAGTTTGATGTCCACACCGCGGCCTGCCATGTTGGTAGCGATAGTGACTCCCCCTTTCCTGCCCGCCTGCGCAATAATCTCGCCTTCGCGTTCGTGATTTTTCGCGTTTAATATTTCGTGAGGAATGCCCTCTTGGCGAAAATACGCAGACAAGACCTCGTTCCTTTCGACTGATGCCGTTCCGATGAGTACCGGCTGGCCCTTTTCGTGCATTTCTTTGACTCGCCTGGCGATGGCTTTCATCTTCCCCGCTTCAGTTTGGAATATCAGGTCTTCATGGTCTTTGCGTTCCGTTTTTTTGTTGGTCGGTACGACCACCGTATTGAGTCCGTAGACTTTGTAGAATTCTTCGGAACTCGTGACTGCCGTGCCGGTCATGCCTGCGAGCTTGTCGTATAAGCGAAAATAATTTTGGAACGTAATCGACGCGAAAGTGCGGCTTTCTTGCTGTACCGAGACGCCTTCTTTGGCCTCGATAGCCTGATGCAGTCCGTCGGACCAACGGCGGCCCGGCTGAAGACGACCGGTGAATTCGTCTACTATCACAATCTGTCCGTCCCGCACGACGTATTCTTTGTCGCGATTATAGAGCGCTTTCGCGCGTACCGCTGTTTCCAGATGATGCACAAACTTAATACCGGCATCAGTGTATATGTTGTCTATCCCAAGAGCCCTTTCGGCCTTTTCAATACCAGAATCAGTTAGTTCTATCTGTTTTTTCTTTTCGTCAACCGCGTAGTCATCGTCCCGCTTGAGGGATCCCGCTATGCCGGCGAACTTTGCATACAAGGACTCGGCTTCGGCCATCGGCGCGGATATTATCAGAGGTGTGCGCGCTTCATCGATAAGTATGGAGTCTATTTCGTCGACAATCGCAAAATGATACCCTCCGTCTTTCTGAAGACGCTGACGGAGCTTTTCCGGTTCGTACTCAAGATTGTCACGCAGATAATCAAAGCCGTATTCATTGTTGGTGCCATAGGTGATGTCGGCCGCATATGCTTCACGCCGCGTACAAGGACGCAGATACTCGTGCACTACGTGAAAGCTCCCCGTCTCATCACGTTTCGTATCTAGTACATCTTTTGCCTCGGCCTGGTTATTGTTTCTTGTTTCTTGTGCTTTGTTTTGTGTTTCTTGGTTATTGATATTTGCCACTCCGTGGCGAGGGTCGTATATAAAAGATGCTTCGTGATTTATCACGCTTGTCGACATTCCAAGCGCATGATAGACCTGCCCCATCCATACCGCATCGCGCCTTGAAAGATAGTCATTTACAGTGACCACGTGCACGCCTTTCTCTGTGAGGGCATTGAGGTATGCAGGAAGCGTCGCCACCAAAGTCTTGCCTTCGCCGGTGCGCATTTCAGCGATGTCGCCGTTGTGGAGAATCATGCCTCCAATCAGCTGCACGTCAAAGTGTCTCTGCCCGAGCGTACGTCGAGATGCCTCGCGTACCGCGGCAAAAGCCTCTGGAGCCAGGTCGTCGAGACTTTCGCCTTCAGACAGGCGCTTTTTGAATTCGGCTGTTTTTGCCTTGAGAGCCTCGTCGGAAAGCGCTGTAAACTGCGGCTCAAGTGCGTTTACCTTGCCCACAATAGGGGCAGCGCGGTTGTAGGCCGCAGCGTTCTCATCGCCAAATAATGCCTTCCAAAATGTCATCGGGTCATCCTATCATCGGAGGCCGAAAGTATCTACCTCGAGACAAAGGATTCTAGTTTGCGATACGTGACGATAAACAGATTCATACCCCACACTTCCACCGCATACCCGTATGCTATTTTTACGCGATAGCGTAGAAATAGCATACACTACTGGCGTGCCGGCAGCTTAAAATGCTTCCTGATCGGCGCATCCATTTCGAGTTCATCTACGATCATATAGCGCATATCTTTTCCTATTTTTAGATCGCTTTTCAGCAAGATAATAAGCTCTTCGCATGGGTAAGGATACATCCACACACTTTTCTGTAATTGGTAAAAGCCACACGACCGGAGGGTTTGCCTGACTTTGTCACGGATAGTCTTTCGGTATTCGGGAATATCAAAAATCATAAGCCGCCATCGCCCATCCCAACGCTTTGGGCGTTTACTCAGCGTTTCCTTGGCTTGCAAGAGATAGAGTTTGCGCTTGCCTTTTTCAGTAAGCTGCGCGACAGGTCCCTTATAGAAGATCAGGCCTTCTTTTTCGAGCCGTTTGCGGGTGCGAGCGATGTTGCCGGCATCATATCGGGACAGAGTTAGCCCAAGCTTTCGCAGAACCACCGGCATATTAGGTGCCGCAATCGCAAGCCCCACCAGGCCGGCTGCTGCCACGCCCATTAGTATGGATTTCCTTAGGTTCCTTTTTTGCGCACGTTTTCGACCCCGCTCTTCGATTGACCCCATATGCTATTTTTACGCGACCGCGCATTTATAGCATAGGAATATTTTTCCGCCATGCGTTTACTCTGCGAGAGTAGCAAAATATTTTTTCAGCCTATCAAGACGATCCTGCAGTTAATGCAACAGATGACTTCGCAACGTAGGCCATAAGACAAACCCGCGGCGAAGCCGCGGGTTTGCGCAAGAAACTTTTGAGTGCGTACGCACTCAAGCCTTATCGGCGCTTCTTTGCTTTCTTTGCCTTCTTTTTCTTTGCCATATCGATGATGGGTTTTTTGTATCTAATTCGACCCGCCTCGCTCTCCCAGAAGAGTCTGACGATGCGTTATTCCTAGATTATTGCATTGCAATATGAAAAATGTGCGAACAAAAAAAATTTGTGTGGATAACTGAATCATAAAAATATTTTAAAAAAGATTTTTATGATTCGGAAATCAAAAGTTAAAATTTGAAATTCAAGATGACAACTCAAAATTACATTGCATCGCGAATTCATCATCGAATAAATATATTGAAAGGCGCAATGCGGAGGACGGGTGCGAGCACGCAAAGAGCTCCGCTTTAAGAACCGCACGGTTCTTAATTATCTCCTTCACGGGGAAACTACAGTTTCCCCGACCCCCTTCGGACTTTGGAGCTCGCCAGAGCGTTTGGCTTGAGCGGGTAAGCCGATTTTATCCATCGTTTTGTATTGAAAGGCGCAATGCGGAGGACGGGTGCGAGCTCCAAAGTGAAAGTTATGTGAGTGCCGCCGCCCTCCGCGCTGCGCCCTTCGTAGTCTTGACGAAGAAGAACTGCATCCTTCCAAAGAAATGATACCACCCCACGGTAAAACTGCAGTACCCCGCGAAGCGGGGTACTTACAGTACTTTCACGAGAGCCAGAGATTGCTGGCACTCACATTGAGGATTATACCCTAGCGACGTCGCGCAGCAACCTAAGGCTTGGGTGCGGTTCCGTCTTGCACTTGTTGGATATATTTTTCCGCTTCGGCCGTCACCGATGGCACATTTTGTATTGCGGTGCGCAGGGTGCTGATGGATTTCACAGTATCTCCGGCGGCATAGTAAGCGGCGGCCAAGGTGAAATAAGCCTCAGAATTCCACGGCTCCGCGGCAACTTTCGCTTCCCACAGCTTAGCAATCTTGTGGTACTGCCCGCGCGCCCCGTATGCGGCCGCTATGCGCTGATCGGCAGCTCTGCCTGTCGGTATAATGGGAGCAAGGACTTCGTCTGCAAGCTGGTCGGACCCTGCCCGAATCAAAAGCGCCGCGTAGTACAGACGCGCCTCGGCATTTTCCGGCTCAACCTCATACGCCGACCTGAAAGCGTCAAGCGCTCCCTGAGCGTCGTTGCGAGCGATGGCATTCTGCCCCACTTGGTAAAAGATCGATTGCTTGGTGGGCGAAAGCTCCAGCGCGCGATCAAAGGACTTGCGCGCGTTTTCCAGATCGCCGTATGCCTGGTACACAAGCCCGGTGAAAAGCGGGAAGCGCGCATCAAGCGGAGAAATCTTTTCTTGCTTTGTCATTTCCGCCACAGAAACTTGCAGGAACTTCTGTTTGATGTCATTTGAAATGCTGGAACCGGCTATCTGCGCTGCGGCCTGCGCCAGCTGCTCGCGGACTTCCTGCGTGCCGATAGAATTCACGCTGGCCGCGGCCTGAAAATCCGAGAGGACCTTTTCATAATTGCCCTGCGAGCCGGACATCAGAGCACTGATGAGTGTAAGGTTTTGGGAAATCCCGGGCGCATTTGCCCACCACCCTATACTTGCCACCAGTATCGCGCACCCCACCATCGAAAATCCGAGTGCTTCTTTTGGCAGGGGCGCGGCCTCTACTACACGCGGCGTTTTATCGGCTTCGCTTTCACGCCAGATCACATAGCCCAGCACAGTCGCAAAAAGAATGTAGCTCGTCACGTTGTCGAATACGAACAGGTTGTGGAAGAAATACCCCGCAAAGAGGCCGATAAGTATTGCGCTTTCGTCGTGCCTGAAAGCTCTGCTGCGCCAGAGACTATAGAGCGCTGTCGCAAATATCGAGAGGTACGCCGCGAGCCCCAGCATTCCGCCTGCGACGAGCCAGTCGAAAATGCTGTTATGCACTCGATCGAACCACGGTTCGGCGCTATGCATGCCCGGATCGTAATATTTGTCGAAAACAATCGCGTAGTTCTCCTGGCCCCAGCCGAGTATTGGACGCTCTTTAAAGCCCTGCCAAGCCATGCCCCAGTTCATGTAGCGAGACTGCACCGTCGGATCGTTTATGGAAATGTTGGCCAGACGCACCAGAAAACCGATCTTGGCGACTTCCGGAGAACTGCGAAGCGTATAAAGAATGCCGGCGATGACGATCAAAACGCCAATAGCCGCGAAAACGTAGATTCTAATGCGCTTGGCATTTTCCGCGCGAAACACGTACACAAGCCCCGCGAGTGTCGCACCGCCGATAAGCCCCAGAGTCGTGCCGCGAGTACCGGTAAACAAGAGAACGATAATATCGAAAACTATTACGGACCCGTAGGTTATCGACATCCACATTCGCTTGCCGGGTTTGCGCTCACGCCATTCCTGGACCCAAAGCATTGCGGCAAGGAATATATGGAAAAGATCGTACGCAGCGAGATAAATAGCGTTGCCAAACGTGGCGTCTATACGGCCGGCGAGCCCATTGGCTCCGCCCTGCCCCACCGCGCTCCATCCGAAAAGCTGGCGCATCCCCATAAAGCCGACGCCCACCGATACCGCGAGCGAGAGCTGGAAGAGCCTGCGCCACAGTTTCTCGGTATTCAAAACAGAGACCACTACGACCAGGTACGTGAAAAGGTGGGCGATGGTGACCCATCCATCCATACGCTCAAAGTTGCTCCAGAAGCTCTTGAACGGATTAACCCCCTGCGCATCGGCGATTGCCATTATGAGCACAAATACGGCAAATGCCGCCAGTATCCAATTTTTGCGCGGCCGGTACTGCGGCAGTATCAGTGCGAGCGCTAGCCACGCGGCAGCCATTATTTCGACAACGATGCGAAAGTAGAAATTTTTGCCTGTGATGAAGGGGAAAAACATCCCGTCCGCGATGTAAAAAACCACGAAAGGAAGCGAGAAGGCTCCGCCGATCGCTGTCCAGCGCAGGATTTGTTCGAGAGCCCGCATGAGGACGCATTGTAGCACGGCCCCGAAATGCCGCCATCGCTACATGACCTTGACCTTCGGTACCGGTATGATGAATTTCGTACCCTGCGCCCGCAGCGCCTGTTCGCGATGCAAGATCGCAGGCGCATAGTTCCAAGCCAGCAAAAGCAAATAATCCGGCCTCTTCGTGAAAAGTATATCTGGGGGGACCACCGGGATATGCGCTCCCGGAGTAAACGTCCATTGCTTGAGGGGTATGGTATCGGTAATGAAATCCAGATGTTTGGCTGTAACACCGACGTAATTCAAAAGGGTGTTGCCCTTGGCCGAAGCTCCGTACCCCGCAATAGAGGCGCCTTTTTTCTTTAGTTTGTCTAAGAGCGACTTAAGGTCGCGTTTGTTTTTCTCTACTTTAGGGGCAAACCGGCGGAATGCGCGCATGGAGTCGATGCCTACGCTCCTTTCTAGGGCGAGAAGTTTTTTGACCCTTGCGGAAGGCTTTCCTTTTTTCTGCACGAAAAATCTCAAAGATTCTCCGTGTATCGGGACCCTCTGTACGTCGGTTACCATAAAACCAAATCGCTCTGCGAGATATTTGACGGCGTGGAGCGAATAGTAGGAAAGATGTTCGTGATAAATCTGGTCGAATCCTCCATCGCCGATCAAGTTGTAAACCCAATGCGCCTCGAAGACAAAAACCCCGTCGTCGCGCAAAAGTATCTCAATCCCCCTGAAAACATCGTCCAGATCGTCGATATGCGCTATCACATTGTTTGCGAATATGACTTTCGCTTGGCCATGCTTTTTGACGATGTCCTTGGCAACGCGGACGCCGAAAAAGTCAACGATTGTTTCGACACCTCGTTTTTTAGCCTCGAGCGCGGCAGTCTCTGCCGGGTCGACCCCAAGCACGTTCACTTCATCTTTTATGGCAGAAAGCAAAATACCGTCATTACTTCCTATTTCGACCGCCAGATCTCCCCGCCCGAGTCCGAAGCGCTTTACGATGTCTCGCGCCTCTCTCTGGAAATGGTCAACCAGGACCGGGGATCCGGACGTCAAATAATGGTACCCAGAAAATAAAACCTCCGGGTCCACCACATGCGCCAACTGCACCAGAGAACATTTCCGACAAAAAACGAGCTGCAGCGGATACGTTGCGTCCTTTTTACGGGCAGCCTCCTTGGAGAGAAAGGCATTGGCGAGCGCGGTCTTGCCAAGGTTTAGGATGAGCTTCAAATCTTTTGCGCCGCAGATCCGGCAGGTCTTTCTTTTACGGAAATGAGCGCTTGACATGCCCCCTTGTATCACTTTTTTGGAGTTTGGGAAACAGTCTTCTCCTCGAAGAATTCCTGCTCCTCGCCGAGCTCCCATACGTCATGATGTTCGCCAAAGAGATTGCGAACCGTCAACATTCCCGTGTACATGGCATGATCCTGGTCCTTGTATTTGTACATGCCCGCCCTGCCAATGAGCCTGAGATTCTGAAACTGCTCCAAGAAAGCTCTCAGCGCTGCAAACTTTTCGCGGTACCCCATATAATATGTCGGGTATGCGTCGTCGCTTCGTATTACGTACGCGCCGCCAAATTCTTCGTGACGGACTAAGCCAAGCTCTGTCATTTCTCGGAGCGCCAACTCGATGAGCTCGTCATCCTTTTTATTCCAAAACTCATCACCCTCATAACAGAAAAACTCGATGCCTATGGCGGATGTGTTTGGGTCGGCCAACATGTCGGAGCTAAACTGCCCGTAGTTGCCTATCCGCGCAATCCGCACGTCGGTGGATTGAATATAGAACCACGAATCTTCAAACAAGTCTTTGCGCTTGATTATCATGTTGACGACGATATGCGCTCGAAAACGCATTGCTTTTGTGAGCTCCAGCACATTCTTTGAAGCCGGCGGCGTCATCGACGCGACGAGAAGATTGCTGGGAATACTGGAGATAAACACGTCTCCTTCCACATCCTCTCGCCCCGCTGCAGTCTCGACAGTCACCGCGCGTATGCACGACTCTTCGCATCTGACTGCAATGATTTTGCTGTTGAGCAAAAATTTCACTCCCAAGACCTCAAGTTCTTGCTGCATTTTCTCGTAAAACATGCCCGCCCCGTATCGGGGATAGAAAAATTGCGCGCCAATGTTTTTCACTTGCTCCATAGTAAACATGCTCTTGACCAGTTCGCCGAATACATCGAGTATTTTTATCGGTTTTATGCGCTGTCCGGCCCAGTCCACCCCCACCTCGTCAGCCTCAATACCCCACACTTTTTTCGTGTAATCCCGGAAAAAAGCTTTTGATATCCTGTTGCCGAAGGTTTTGGTCGTCCACTCCGCGAAATTTTTGGGCTCTTTGTTGCGCCATACGAGCTGCGCTTTTAGAAAACTTGCTCCGGCGAGCATGCTCTGTATCAAACCAAGGTTATACAGCGCGTTCACCATCTTTAGAGGATATTGGAAAAATCTCCCCCGATAATATATGCGTGTTATTCTGGGCCGAACGAGCAAATCTTTGCCGAGCATTTTCTTCCAGAGGTCCTCAACCTCGGCATACTTTGTCATCATCCGATGCGGCCCGACGTCAAAAAAATATCCCTGGAATTTTTCTGTGCGCGCCAGCCCTCCGACGCGATCATTTTTATCAAGCACCACCACATGTTTGGCGCCTCTTTTTGAAAGTTCCCACGCAGCGCCCATACCCGCAGGACCAGCGCCCAGTATCACAAATCTCTTGTCTTTCGTTTCACCAACCATTCGAGGATTGTATCAGCACTAGAGATTGGCGTCTTGTATCCATTTGATTGTGCGCTTAACCCCTTCGGAGAGGCTTACTTTGGGCACCCATCCGAGCGCTTTTTTTGTCTCGCGTATCGAGAAATATAGATTTGGCACGTCAATAAAACGCTGCTCTTTGTGTATCATTGTTGCCTTGAGTCCGCTTTGCTTTTCTATAGCCTGAATAAGATTTCCGAGCGTAACGCCGCGGCCGCTCGCTACATTGAGCGTGAGGTTTTTCACCCGAGGCTTCAAGGCTGAAACAATCGCTCCCGATAAATCATCGATATACAAAAAATCCCGCGTAATGTCGGGTGATCCCCATATTTCGATGGGTCTTTTACCCAGAATATTGTACGCAAAGCGGCTCACCACGCCGTGCGTAGTGGCAAACTGCCCGGGCCCATAGGCATTGGTGCTTCGCAAAATGACATATGCGAATCCGTGTTTTTCAGCATAGTGGCGCACATAATGCTCCGTGGCGAGTTTCATCGTTCCGTATGCAGACCTGGGATGCGGCAGTGCGCTGGTTTCCACCGGAAGCTTCGGCGCTGATCCGTACACGGCCGGTCCCGAAGACAAATACACAATTTTCGCGATGCGTTCTCGGGCCGCCTGTTCAAGCAGCGTAAGCGTGCCTATAATGCTGACTTTGGCGTCCTGAATGGGATTTTGTTCGGACGTGGCTTGATTGGAGGTGCCTGCCAAATGAATAATAATGCTTCCTGGCGCTATAGCTTTCCTAAGAATATTCAAATCATCGAAGTCACCCCTAAAAAAACGTATCTTCCCCGCAAACTCTTTTGGGGGGTTGTTGTGATCAATAACCGTAATTGCGTTATATCCTGCGGCGAGAAGATGCTCAACGAGATTTTTTCCAACGAAGCCGGAGCCCCCGGTTATGCAAATGGGTGTTTTTTTCATGATCGAATCCGGACAATACGCACCGTACTACACTAGTCTCAAATAGACAATCGCCATATTTTCCGCAGCCCATACGCCGCGAACACAAAAAAGAACCCAAGAAACGGAATGCTGTAGCGGCTCATTTCCGTGCCGCCGGGGTTTATGCCGCCCGAGATGCCGGCATTGATCCCCACCATGGCGAGGAAAAACAACCCCCAGGGCAGGAGTTTGCGATCGGTCAGCGCCACGAGCCCGAGTGCATACACAAGCAGCCAGAAGACGCGGCCGGCCGCAAGGACAGCCTCCCACAGCGCCGAAGGGACGGCTTCATACAAAGAACGCGCCTGCGCATAAAGCATCGTGTGGATCAGGTATTCGTACCGGTCTGTAAAAAGCGAACTGAGCGAACGATGAATCTGAAAAAATAAGTATCCGGGCGTATCTTGCGCTATCACCTCGAGCGCGGCTTGTTTGTACTGAGCCGTATACTCAAAGCCAAAACGGGTGAATTTTCCGTCCCCAGGGCTGTCTGGCGCAACGTTTGCAATAGGAATCCCGCTCTGCGATGCGAATATGCTGACCGGATAAGCATACAAGTCATACCAGCCGCCGCTGCTTAATTCCCACGTATTGAACGTGATTTTGTTTCTGACATACCAGGGAGATATCACGGCAGCAGCGATTACTATGACTAGCGCCGCGCTGAGCAACGCCGCGCCAGATTTTTTGTCTCTTCGGTATGTCTGAAACGCAACAAACAGGACAAACACCGGTATGAAAAGGAGCGCAATGGGCCGCGCAAGCGTCGCAAGCCCCAGGAAAAGAGCGGCGAATTCGTAGCGATCGCGAAGCAACATCCAAAAGCTAAGCATCATCAGAAAGCCAAATAACACGTCCGACATCAAAAGCCCTCCCCAGTACACAAACATCGGCTCGAGCGCCACCAAAATCGCCGCCCAGATGGCGATCTGCCTATCCGCGAGCGCCGCGCCTATTTTGTATGCAAAAACCACGATTGCCGCCGATAGTCCAGCCTGCACCAAAGCTATGGCAAAAAGCGGAAGCTTTGCATACAAGAGCGCCGCCAGAAACATCTGATACAGCGGGGTGTGAAAACCATTCGGGTAGTACGGCGGCTCGGTAGCAGCGCTAAACACGCCATGGTTGAGGAGATTGAGCGCGCCGTTGTAGAAAAAAGATTCTGCGTCCGAAAACGCGATAAACCCGTGCGCCCCGGCATGCACCTGCACGAAAAGCGCATAGAACGCGCGCAGGAGAAACGCGCCGAGAAAAAGCAAGACTTCCGTACGATGATCCCGATAAAAAATATGCAGCATCGTGGTGGGGCGCTTCACATCCTGCCTGCTTTCATCAAAAACCATAACTTTAGGGCATTGCCCAGCGTCTTTAAAACCACGCTCATTTTGGCGTTTTTGACTTCGCCTCCCGCACGCGGATGATAAAAAGAAGGCGCCTCGGCGATGCGGTACCCTTTTTTCGAAAACCTCACCACGATCTCGGCCAGTATGAAGACGCCGCTCGAGCCTTTCAGGTCTAGGCCTTTCAGCTTGTCTGCGCGCCATAGAGTGGCCCATCCGAGGTCACCGACTCTCAGATCAAAAAGGATCGTGAGCAAAAGCAAATACCCATGCGTCATCAGCATTCTCCAGAGCGTGTAGTCGGGCCGGCCCCCGCGATACCCAAGCACCAGATCATTTGCTGCCATCATTTCGAAACAATGGCGCAAGTCCTCTACCAGAAATTGCCCGTCGGCAGGGATATAGGCGATAAACTCTTTTGTCGAAGCATTGATCCCGGTAAGCGTCGCTCGGCTAAATCCGCCATTTTTCTGGTGAATTATGCGCAATTTCTGATGTTTCTTTGCCAGCTCGTCGCAGATCTTGGCGGTATCGTCGCTACTGCCGTCGTCAACCACTATCACCTCAAAATCATCGAAATACTCAGGCAAGCGCTCCAGCGAATTCTCGACTACGCGCTCAATGTTCTCCTCTTCGTTGTAAGCAGGGATGACTATGCTTAAGCTCAAGTTTGGGTATCGTGCGGACATTGAGGTGGAGTATAGCAGCAGATATCGGCTATATTTTGAGCCGCCGGAAAATAAAGCCAGGCAGCAGTTTGTATGCCAGCATAAGAGCTCCCCACCATCGAGGCACATATACGCCGATACCGTCTTTTTTGAGCCCCTGCACGATGCGCCGGGCAACTTTTGCCGGAGCGGCATAGGGCACCATGCTTCTGCGCCCAAAAGTCATGCCTGTTTTCATATAGCCGACTCGGTAATATTGGATCCGACATTTTGTTCCATGCAGTCTTTGGCTCAGTCCGCTGAAAAAGAATTCGAGCGCGCTCTTGGAGGCCGCATAAACAGTGTTTTTCGAACGGGGACGAGATTGTGCGACGCTCCCTATGCCTACCAATGCCCCATTCCTGCTCTCGAGCAGATCCGGCAAAAACGCTGTGGCAATGCGAACGGGCGCCGAAAAATTCACTTCGACGAGCCGGGTGATTTCGTCCTCTGAAAGTTTCTCGAAATCACGATCCAAATCTGATTGGCCGGAAACCAAAAAGAGACAGTCCGCCTTGCCGATCTTAGAATTGCACATGCTGCGCAGTTCTGCCCCGCTCAAAGCGCGTATGTCTCCTGCATGGTATTCGACCCGGCTGCTGTAGCGAATCCGAAGATCGGATCGGATCGCAGAAAGATCCCGCGGATCTGATGCCACCAAGAATAGATCATGGCCGTGCCGCGCCAGTTCCTCTGCCAGAGCCCTTCCCAAACCCGCGGAAGCGCCGATGATAACTGATTTCATACAGATAGTTTCTGCGACAATGCCGAGGCGAACTGCCGGTTGGGATCATATGCTGCCATGCGCTCGCGCACTTTTTCATAATCCGGATACTCGCGTCTGATCAGTTCTCGGCTTATCCGCGAATCTTTGGCGATGTTGTCGATCGCGCCCATATCCACGTTTAACGCATCGAGTGCTTCGTGAAAACCGGCTTTGCCAGTGTGAGGAACGACATCTATAGATATCACGAGGCCGCGGCCCGCAAAGTGCAGTAGCCGCTGTTTGCCGGAGAAGAACTTGCACGAGCCCAGCACGACCTGAGGACGGTAACTCCTCAGCAGTCTTTCGAACTTTTCGATGTATTTTTCGACCGATGCCTCAGGCACGAGTATTTGACGCTCGATAAAGCCTTTTTTTCCGTACCAGTCGAAATAAAAGGAAATGCCCGCAACCGGATAATTAAACTGATAAAAAGGCATTTTTTCTTCGGATTTGAATTTCGTGTGCCATGTGCGGTACGCGAAGCCAAAAACCGGGATTGAAAGCGCGTTGAAATATGAAAACCTCTGCGTGGGCCGACGATCTAAGCTATGAAAAGATTCCAGAAGCTTTGCCGGTGTATGTTCGTCGCTGAAATTAGAGACCGTCACAAAACCCTGCCCCATATTTTTTCCGAAGACGCTGAAATCGTTAAAAGTATTTAGCGCATCGGCCGAATCGTTGACCTGCTGCAAAACCTCCACCATGTGCTGCAAATTTCGAAACGAAATGTTGCGGACCCGAAGCCACGGGCTCGGGATACGGGCCAGGCGAAGTTTGGCTTTGAGAATCACGCCGGTAAGCCCCATGCCGCCGATGGTGAGGTCAAAGAGCTCTTTGTTTTCGGCGCGCGAACATTTGAGCACTCCTTTTTGGGGATGAAAAACCTCTAGCTCCTCGACGCAGGACTCAAACAAACCTTCTTTGAACTGGTTTTTGCCGAAAACATTGAACGCGATGCATCCTCCTATCGAAATCTGCGGATGGCCCGGCTCGACCGGCACCCGGAGGCCCCTGGGACACAAAAATATATGAAGTGCGTGCAGCGTTATGCCTGCCTCTACGGTAATCATCGGCGCTTTTGCATCGGCGTTAAATTCCAGAATTCTGCTGAATTTCCCAAAGCCGACCGAGACGGAATCTTTCCCGAAAGATGCGGCGACGTAAGAGAGTCCGGAGCCGCGCGGGATGAACCTGCCCGTTTTGGGAAACTTTTCCAAAAAACTATACCGATCCGGCTCAGCGTATTTGCTGAGGAATTCTGACTGTCTATCTAGGCTGAAAAAACACCGTGTATCAATTGGCATCATGTGGATTTTACACCGGGCGAACCTGTCACATCTGTGATACCGGTTACACGAAACGACCTTCCTTTATAGCCATTCGGGATGATCCATGGTCCAGCGGACAACTTTACGTAGACTCTCGTCAAATGCTACGGGGACATTAAAACCTTCGGAGGCAAGGTACGATCCGTCAAGCGCATAGCGCATGTCGTGGCCGGGCCGGGATGCATGGAAAGCAACCATCTCGTGCTTGAGCGGTCTTGTTTTCTTGCCCTTGGCAGCGAGGTATTCGTTTACGTACTGTGCGACAAGCTTCGCGAGCGTAAGGTTGTCCACCTCTCTCTCGCCGACGATGTTGTATTTGCCCTGCATCGCGGAGCCGTCGAGGAGCCTGCCGTTTTGCAGGAGCCAAATGGACGCGGCCGAGATATTGCGCGCATGGATGTACGAGCGTTTGCCCGCCTGCGTTTTGTTTCTATTGGCATGTATGTGGACCGTATCCCCCGCGAGCACTTTTTTGATGAGAAGCGGGATGAATTTTTCCGGGTGCTGCCGCTCGCCGAAGATATTCATGCAGTTCGTGATGAATATCGGCATGCGGTAGGTAGCGGCAAAAGATATCGCCGCCATTTCCCCGGCAGCTTTCGCGGCAGCATAGGGGTTGTTGGGGTTGTTGCGGTCCCACTCCTTAAACGCGACACCCTCGGGGGCGGGGCCGAAAACTTCGTCGGTCGAGAAATATTGGAATTTCCCTTCGAAGACGGGCGTACGCGCCTGAGGATCTGCATTTTTCTTCAGCCTGAGTCCACCCCTGCGCGCGTAGTTAAGCAAATGCACTGTGCCGATCCCGTTGTCCATGAAAAACAGAAGCGGGTCTTCGATGGAGCGGTCCACATGCGAGCCTGCAGCAAGATGAATGATGTAATCGAACGGGCCGCCTAAATGCCTTGCGACGGAGTCGTTTATTTCTGCCCGCAGGTCGTGGTATACGAAACGAACGCGATGTTTCTCAATGTCCCAGACGTTTATTCCGACGAGCCGATTGAGGTTGCCGGATGTATCAAGCCTATCGAGCGTGGTGACATGCCAGTCGGTGGTCTTGAGGATCTGCTCTACCAGATGATGCCCCACGAACCCCGCCGCACCGGTCACCAAGACTTTTTTGGGAGCCATTTCGTGCCGTGAACGCACCGCTCTGAACAACTTCCCGGCACTTTTCGCTGGCTTGCGGTCTCTGGTATTTGCTGCGGCACGCTTTTTCATCAGCATCATAGAACACTAATTTGCCCAAAAATGCAACGGTCAGCGCTTGCCGGCAAGCCCAAATACGCAAGAAATAAGATACAAGAAACAACAACCAAACAAATCTCAAGCACCAATATCCAATTCCCAAACCAGCCGTTTGCGTTTAATCATTGAGTATTGGATATTGTCTGTATCTTGTTTCTTGTATCTTGGAGTTTGATTATCGCGCTCCACACTCCATACAACGCCACCACAAAGACTAGCGGCAACGCCGGTAGCCGGTACTTAGCTTCTACATACGGCCCGCTTGCAAGCAGAAGGTATGCAAACAGCACAAGAAACAGCGCAAACGCCAAAAACGCCGCCCTATCGCGCGTCCACGCAAAGAAGCACCCTGCGAGAGCAAACCCGTATGTCACAAACAAAACCAGTGCCCAAATAATTTTCGGAAACTCTTTGAGCGCCGCAGAGGACGCTTCCGGGAAGCCTCCCCTGCTAAGCGCCGCATGAATGCTGGTTGCCGACTCAGGATTGTATTCGAAGGGCAGGATTTTTGTGTGTCCGTAATAGTAGATCGCTGCAATATCAGAAACAAATAAATTGCGCAGTACGCCCACGGCGTATTGTTTGGCAAACTCCTGAGGATGTTGCTTGATACGCTCGATGGAGACGCGGACGAAATCTTTTTGGAATGGCAAATATCTGGTCGGTTCCCTGCTAAAGTAATGCATCATCGGTGGCACTTGATCACCCTCGATCGAAAGGTCTTTCGTGTAGAACTCATACAGATTGAAGCCTTGTATCGAGGAAAGTTCCGCGATGCCAAAGACTATTTTGTTCCTGGCAAGCCACGGAAATACCAAAAGAAGGATGATACCAACCATGGCTACGGTGCGGATAATCCTTCCGCGACGGTCGGTGCCGGAAAAGAACGCCAGGTGGATAATTTCAAAGAAGACGAATACTGCGGCGAGGTAGAGGGCCGTCGGCTTCGCGAGAACACTAAGCCCCAGCACGAGTGCGCACAGGGCAAGATACCGCAGACTATTCTCCTGCCATGACCGAATCAAAAAATACGCAGCAGTCACCAAAAAAAGCACAAGAAGTGCGTCCGGCTCTGCTATCTGCGACCGATATAGATACAAAGGCTCGACAGAAAAAACGATCCCCGCGATCAGCGCGAAGCTGTGCGGCAAGAATAATCGGGCGAGTTTGTAGAGGACTGGCCCCAAAAGCGAAAGCAAGATATTGAGAAATATCATTGCAAGCCAGATGATTTCGAGCCCGCCAAAATACGCAAAAGGCGCGAAATACAGCGGCAAAAGCGGCGTACGCAGCGCATCCGGCTCATAGGGCGGGTCGACGAAGCGCGAGTAGCCATTTCCATGCGAGAGATTGTCCGCAATGATCACGTAGTGCTGCGTGTCGTTTCCATTTACAGAGCAATCATTCGAGAGAAAGAAGGCGCACGGGCCGTAGAAAATCATCAGCGCATAGAAAGCGAGAAGGTGCGCTATGAGTCCCAGGCCGAATAGCGCCACAGGCGCTTTGCGCTCGCTGAAATACTTCGTGAACCAGTTCGGCATAACCGGTCAGTAACTAACGGCTTTCACCGTGTAGGTGTGCATGCTGGCATTTTCTCCGGCAAGCATTTTATCCGCCAGTTCAAAACCCATTTCGATAGAGTTGTCGGAGTTGTTGTAGCGGAAGATCCCGGTGCGTCCAAGGAGGCATTCGTGCGGAGTTTCGAGGAACGATACTATTTTGTCGAGCTTTTGTTTGTAATCGAGATCGTAAAAAGGATACGCGTATTTGATACGTGTTACGAGCGCATCTTCAATATGCTTCGCTTCGATGTACCCAGCTTTGATCGCATCGGATTTGGTGCGTTCGATTAAATCTTTGTCTGACATTTCCCACTCGGGAGAGCCTTCAAAGGAAGTAATGTCGAAGCAAATCGAGGTTTTTCCGGGCGGGCACATCACCGGAGACCAGTTCGAGAACTCGACCGCCCGGTTGAAGATAATGTCTTTGTCGTGGAAATAGAGCCAGTGGTCGTTGGAGACGCGCGGAATATCCAGGAACAAAAACACAAAAATGATGTCCATATATTTAAGCCCGGAAAGGGCCTTTTCGACAGCAGGGTCTCGCCGGTCTTGGAGGTTGTAGTATGTATGAAGCGGTATGGTCGAGATCAGCTTATCGTATTTCGCCATATGAGACTCGCCTGCGTGCTCGTAGTAGACCGTGCGGCTTTTCGTGTCAACGCGCGTTATACGCGCACTCGTGAGTATTTCCGTTCCACTCTCTGACGCGGCGCGTGCCATCGCGTCCGGCAATTCCTGGATGCCTCTAAGCGGATACCAAAAAGGCCCGCCGTCCGGCGCCAGGCTGTCGTCTTTGAGGTCGTACGAGCGGAAATCCAAAGTGACAATTTTTCGGACAATGCGCTTCAGAAGCTTTACCAAATCCTCGCCCTGCAAACGCTGGTCGGCCCAGTCGGCGGATATTTCGCGCGGATCATGGCGCCAGACTTTCGCGGTGTAGTGCTTCGCCATCACTTCGTAGAGCTTGTAGCCATATATATAGGCAAACCAATCCTCGAACGAGCGGAGGTTAGGCCGCTCGGTAAATCGCTTTTTAAACATGTTCCACAAAAACGAAAACGCGGCCGGAATGCTTTTGGTGATTGGCATCGCGCGCAAAAGATCCTGCACCTCGAAAGGATACTTGCAGTATTTGCCGAAAACGTAGGCGCGGCTCTTTTTAATGTGCTTTTCCATCTTGAGCCCGGGCAGCGTGAGGATTTCATTGAGGAGCTTCTCGTTTTTTGTGTGGAAACGGTGCGCGCAGAAGTCCAGGTAGAAGCCTTTGTATTCGATGGAGCGCGAAAGCCCGCCCACTATCGCCTCTTTCTCAAGCACGAGGACTGACTTGCCGTTTTCAGCTACACGCTTGGCAAAACCAAGGCCCGAAACCCCTCCGCCGAGAATCACGAAATCGAAGCTCTTTTCAATCACGCAAGAATACTACGCTATGGAGCGCAGATGCGAAAGTCAGGCTTTTCACAAAACAGGTTGGCACATTCCGTTTCCGGGATGGCCCGAACAAGCGCATCGAAATCCGTAATTCTACGTTTCGATTTGGCGCGCTCGTCGATAGCGTATATATCGAAGCTCTTCTCGCGCAAAAGCCGTAAGACTTCGTCGGGATCATGCCCGGCTTTTTGGATCGCTGAGGGCGTAAATTCCAGAAAAAGCATTTTTGCATTTGACAGGCTTTCGTTCATGCCCTGGAGAGCGATAGACTCCGCTCCCTCAATGTCCATTTTGACGACATCTACCCGATCAATGTGTTCTTTCCGGAGAAAATTGTCGAGTGCCACCGTCTTTACGGTCACCGAGCTATTGAATCCTTTTGCCGTAGAAGCGTCTTTTACGAGGGAATGCTTGCCTTTGTTTGAATCGTAAAGATTCAGCTGGAGTTCGCCTTCTTTGTCTGCAACGGCAAGCGGATATGCTGCAACCTGTGAAAACGAGTTCGCCGCGATGGTTTCTTTGAGAAACGCGTAATTTTCAGGGGCTGGCTCAAAAGCGATGACTTTTCCTGAAGCACCAACCCTGCTCGCGGCAATGACCGTGTAATACCCTATGTTGGCGCCGATATCTATGACGGTCATTCCTGGCTTAAGCGCCTCCCGGAAGAGTTCAGTTTCGTACGGCTCGAATGCGTTAAAAGCCACAGCGCCAGAAACCGCCGGATCGCCGGGGTTGAGTGCTACGACGCCTTCCGGGAGTCGAACCTCCTTCGGCAAAAGAGCTTGTATTACGGGGTTCACCAGCTTTCCGAGAGACCCGCGGAAAAGCGCGGCGTAAATGCGCTCGGGTGTGCCCGCTGGCAGCAAACTCAGCATTCTCGATACTAGTGAGCGCGCGATTGTCCGCATAGTGGCATCGTAAGTCTTGTCAGGCTATCATGAAATCCAAAGAATATGCCAACTCTTTTCGGCTCTACGCGGGCGTACGCCGCCGTACTTTTGGGCCTTTTCGCGGTGATCTTTTTCTACGCGACGTACAAACTCACCGAGTCCCCTCCCACCTGGTACGACGAAGGCATCTACATACAAGTTGCGCACTCGTTTGCCGAAAACGGTACGCAGTCGGTGCAGGTCGCGCCAGGTGAGTTTAAACGCATCGAGTTTTTGACCGTCGGCTTTCCGGTCATCGCCCCGGTAGCCGCATCGATCAAAATGTTTGGCTACTCAGTGTTTGCGGCTCGAATCCCGATGGTCATATTTATATTGCTATTCGCCGCAAGCGTCTGGTGGCTTATGTACCGTCTTGCCGGCCCCCGCGAGGCATTGCTTTCACTCCTCCTGGTGGCCACATTTCCTCTTCTCTACGGCAACGGCAAAAACGTCCTCGGCGAGATTCCGGGGCTTTTATTTTCATGTCTTTCGCTCATCGCCCTCTACCGTCTCGAGCTCGATAATTTCAAAGGGGCAAAGAATTATTTCCTCCTCGGCCTAGCTGCCGGACTCACCGCCGCGTCCAAGCCGGTTTTCCTGCTCCTCCCCGGGGCAATTGCGATCGTGCTTATTTTCCGCTTGAAAAAAATACTGCCACAATGGAAAGACATGCTGGTGGGTCCGGTAACGTTCATCGCCCTTATGGCGCTATGGACATATCTGCAGTTTGGCCCCGATGCGTCGCTCTCAGCGATTCTTGCCTACTATCTCAACCCCTATGGCGTCGCATCGGTTTCTGCAACTATGCTCGAAAACCTCGTGCGGCTTTTTACAGAAGACACACCGCTCTACTGCACGCTCTTGATGTCTGTTTGGATCGTATCAATCGCAGTACGCATCTATCGCAAACGTTCCGTATCGCTGGCGGAGTATTCCGCTTTCGTCTTTTCTGCTTTGGTTCTTATCGCATATCTGCGCACCGCAGGCTGGTACCGGTACTTTTTTGAAACCCTCGCAATGGCGCTTATACTTGCCCCGCTCTCGTTGAAGGTCATAGCTCAAGAATTCAGAAAATTCTTCCCGGAGCGGCTTGTGCTGGCAACGCCGATTGCCGGAGTATTTTTGCTTACCGCCCTGCAACTGTATGAACTCAACGTCACCTCGTGGGTAGCCACGCACTACCATCGCACTACCGTAGCTGACATGGCGAAATTTTTCGATACATGGCCGGACGACAAAAGCATATTCGTATACAACAGCCCCGAAGCGCCCAACATGCTCGGGACCGGCAATTACTATCAGTACATGCAACCGACAGAAACCATCGCCTACGGCGCCGATCAATTGCAGGCGCTCAAAGACGGCGTTCCGGATTATGTGCTTGTGGCCGCTGCATATCATGAAAAATACCCCGAATTTTTCTCCCGATACGAAGTAACCGATGCGCCCATCCCTTATTTGCTGCTTAGTAGGAAATAATTTGACTATCGGGTATCTTTGTACCAATGCTCACGCTGGTAATTCCCGTCTACAACTACGCCCATAAGCTCGAGGACACACTTTCGATTCTGAGAGCGTGGCTCAAAGACCGCTCGGATGTCAAAGAGATTCTATTCGTCAACGACGGCTCGACCGACTCTACCGCCGAGATGCTCTCTAAGCTGGAAAAGCCGATGCGCGCGCTCCACCTGCCGAAAAATTCCGGCAAAGGCGCGGCGGTAAAGGCCGGAGCCCTCGCCGCCACCGGCGATTACATTTTTTTTACCGATATAGACATGCCGTATGAACTCAACGCCATCGACCGCGCGCTTCAGGAATTCGCGCAAGGCGCAGACGTCGTAAGCGGCTCAAGGAATCTCGAAGGCTCCAAATCCAACGTAGAGCGCAGCGCCGAGCGCAAAGCTTCGAGCGTGCTTTTTTCTTGGCTCGCCAACTTCATACTGCTCGAACATGTGCCGGATACGCAGTGCGGCCTAAAAGGCTTTACGCGCCCTGCAGCTCAGACTATTTTCGAAAATATTCGAGCAACGGGATACGTATTTGATGTTGAAATCCTCTACATCGCTCAGCATGAAAATTTGCGTATCGGATTCGTACCGGTAACTCTTATCAACGACTCTAATTCTTCAGTAAACGTTGTTAAAGACGGAGCAAGAATGGCGTTTGACCTTGCCCGGCTCTATATGCGCACCCGCACGCGCATCAACATGAAAGACGTGTTGTTCATATCCGGACTGGGTCTTGCTATCGCCTTTCTCTTGATGCCGACTCTGCACAACATCGGGATATTGACCGCTCTCTCAGAGCGCGGCGTGCCGGTACTTTGGACGTTACTGGCGCTTCCGGTGTTTATGCCGCTGTTTCTCGTTGCAGGCTCTCTGGGCCTTTCGCTTTTGCCTTTCCACAAACATGCGGCCGCGCAGTTCAGCCGTTACGGGGTAATCGGAGCCTTCAACACCGCACTCAATGCCGCTATATTCAACACCCTGATCTACCTCAGCGGCGTATCGCAGGGGCCGCTGGTAACGGTCTTTGCGCTCATTACGTTCGCGATCGTCATCACGCAATCATTTTTCTGGAATATGTTCTGGACGTTTCGCAATACGCCTCCCCAAAACAGGCACAAACAATATGCGCGCTTCTTCGCTATCACGAGCGTAGTAGCAATGATTAACCTCAGTATCATCCATGTCCTGGTCAACGTAGTAGGGGCACCCCCGGGGATACCGGTCAAGATCTGGGCCAACATCGCACTCCTCTTGACCATCTTTACCGCAGTCCTCGGCAACTTTTTCGGCTACAAATTCTTCGTGTTCAAGAAATAAATTTCAGATATTTCTGCAGAATTATACTTTTCTGCAAACGGCTACAAGCCTTCTACCTTTCTCCGCGTCACATTGATTAAAATACCGTGGCCAGATTTTGAGGTTGTAATACGTTCTCAGGCGCGGTATTTCCCATAGTCCGTTTTTAATAGCCTTATAGAAAAACTTGAGAGGATGAAATCCGACTTTATCTTGCCCCATCATCTTCTTTACCTCAAAATGCGGCGTGAGATATTTTGACAGTGATTCGACCGTAAAATGCTGGTAGTGCTTGCTTTCCGCTGAAGGCGGTCCGTTGCCATTGAGCGCCGGTACGGTTATCACGAGCCGACCTCCAGGTTTCAGCACCCTCTTGAACTCGCACATGACCCCGTCGATAGTTTCAGGAATGAGATGCTCAACGGTTTCAATGCAAAACACCGCGTCGAATGAAGCATCCGCGTATGGAAGTTTGGCTAGGTCAGCGACTTCGAAATGCGCACTCGGGACCAAGAGCCGCGCGAATGCTATGGCACGCCGCGAATAGTCTGTACCGGACAGATTCGTAAATCCGCTTTTCTCAAGCATTCCTAGAAAAAACGCATCGCCGCACCCGGCATCCAGGATGGCAGCGTCTTTGTCTCCTTCTGATGCAATCTCCTCGCATATCGAGAGGTAACCATAATAAATCCTACCCTTCTCGCTATCAGGCTCTTTAAACCAATGATTTGGAGAATGATAGTCGTCTTCCTGCTCCATCTGTTTTGCGTTGAATTCCATACTCAGCGGATGGCGAAATTGCCTCGAATCATCCGAATCCTAGCACATTCTGCTAGTCGTTGTATTGCAGCACGCTCTAGGTATACTTGCGCGGACATATGAACCACGCGAAGGACATCTGGATACTCTGCCTCATGATGGCGCTCGCCATCGCTAATTTCAACATTTTCGGGATGGCGCACGAAACGGGCTGGAAGGATGCCGCCGATTACAGCGCTTATGCCAAAAATCTCCTCCTGGGCAACGGCTACAGTATCGACGGTGTACACGTTAACCCGTATCGCGAACCAGGCGTACCTTTCTACC
>JAGVDT010000050.1 GCA_020058565.1 Minisyncoccota bacterium
AGATGGTTGCATTTTATAACCGACACGCTAAATTGACGCATGGCGGTTATTCGCGAAGGATTCACATTTGACGATGTTTTGCTGCGCCCTCTTTCGAGCGCTATTGAGCCCGCTGAGGCTTCACTCAAAACTAAAATAGCGGGCCTCGACCTTGAGGTGCCTTTTTTGAGCGCAGCAATGGACAGGGTTACCGGACCGGAAATGGCAATTGCCCTCGGTAAAATCGGAGGCCTCGGCGTACTCCATAGGAACTGCTCGGCGGAAGAGCAAGCGGCGATGGTTTTAGCGGCGAAGAAAGCCGGAGTGAAAGTGGCCGCCGCATGCGGGCCTTTTGCAGCCGAGCGTGCCGCTGCGCTTGAAAAAGCCGGGGCCGACGTAATCGTAATCGACTGCGCACACGGGCATAACCTCAACGTACTCGCGAGCGCCAAAAAAATAAAGAAGTCGTTGAAAAAGGCGAAGATGATATTTGGCAACATCGCGACCGCTGAAGCTGCGAAAGACGCATGCCAATTTGCCGATGCCGTGAAAGTCGGCGTCGGCCCCGGGTCTATCTGCACGACTCGCTTAATCTCCGGAGTCGGAGTACCCCAGCTCAGCGCCGTGCTCGAGGTTGTTTCCATCGCGCGAAAGAAAAAAGTGCCCGTCATCGCCGACGGAGGCATACGCACGTCGGGCGATATAGCCAAGGCGCTGGCCGCAGGAGCCTCTGCGGTTATGTGCGGCAATATGTTTGCAGGAACCGATGAGGCGCCAGGTACAATAGTAGAAAAAGACGGCAAACGATACAAAGAGTATCGCGGTATGGGGTCAAAGAGCGTGATAGAAAGCGCATCAGGCAAGGAGCGTTATTTTACGCATGGCAGAAAAGCTGTTCCCGAAGGCGTAGAAGCGCTAGTGCCATGCAAAGGGCCTCTCGCCGATATTGTGGCTACGATGGTAAGCGGCGTACAAGTAGGCATGGGGTATGTAGGAGCGAAGACGCTTTCAGAGTTTGCGAAAAAAGCACAGTTTATCCGGATCACTCATGCTTCTATCGCAGAAGGCAAGCCCCATTCGCTAGCAAGTTTTATCGACTGATTCGGGGCGCAGTCTGTGAACCATTTTGGCTTCCCATGCCGGGATGGCGTCTGTCCAAATATTGTATACATGACGCTTAAATCGGAGAAGATGCCTTAGCACAAAAATTGGCCAAGCCAAAATTTGGTGCTGGATAAGCCTCATTCGCTCTCTTCGATAGTAGGGTAAAATGCTCGTGTGAAGATTTATTTGGGTTTCATTGCGCTGGGATTGCTTTTTTCTGCTTGGACCTTCGCGCTCATACACGAACATGACAGCCTTGTCGCGGAGCCGCACGCGAGGATTCTTTTTGGCGGGGACATGATGTTTGACCGGACAATACGAATCGCCATGGAGGAAAAAGGCGGAGATTTTATACTAAGCTGCCTGGATTCGGTACTCAAAGGCAAAGATCTGGTGGTGGCAAATCTCGAAGGGCCGATAACCACCAACGATTCTATTTCCAGGAATTCTATGCCGGGCGACGGTAATAATTTTACGTTTACCTTTCCGCCCGAAACAGCTCGACTCCTCTACGACCATAACATCCGCATGGTCAACTTGGGAAACAACCACATAATGAATTTCCGCCGAGCAGGACTGCTAGAAACTAAAAAATATCTAGACGAAGCAGGGGTGGACTATTTTGGCGACCCAGACCTTTCGGATATGGATAGGGTAGTGCGCAAAGATATAAACGGCATACCATTTTCATTTATAAACTGGAGCGACTGGACGAGCGACAACACGGACATTACTGCGATGGCGGTGAAAAAAGAACACGAAGCTGGGCGGGTAGTGGTGGTGTATACCCACTGGGGCGAGGAGTATGTGCCTGCAACAGACCGGCAGAAAAAGCTTGCGCGCAATCTGATAGACGAGGGCGCAGAAATAATCATAGGATCGCATCCGCATGTGGTGCAGGAACACGAGATCCATAAAGGTAAGCACATATACTATTCGCTGGGAAATCTGATTTTCGACCAGTACTGGATGGACGCCGTGACACACGGGCTGATGGTCGAGGTGATATTTACCAAAGACGGTGTGCGACTGGTCAAAGAAATCCCGGTAGTCCTCCAGAAAAACAGGCAAACCTGCCCGCAATCAGCCCTGGCCGCGCTTTTAGGACAGCTTTTCTAGAAGTGACTAAGGAAATAGAGAATAAGCGATTCAATGTAAATAAAATTAGCAAATCAGCACACCTGCGCTGATTTGCTAATTTTGATTAGCGTTGAGGGGTAGCAATCCGGAGTATTGAAGTCTGATTTTGCTCCGCATCATTGGCACGATGGATTTGAGAAATTTGCCTAAAAAGGCTAGTATAAGACACGCGCCTATGGGCGCTTCCTTTTTAGGATATTGCCGGTTCGTCTAATGGTAGGACACTTGCCTCTGGAGCAAGGTATTGGGGTTCGAGTCCCTGACCGGCAGCAAAAAACACATGTGTTTTTTGGCAGTACCGGTCAGGGACTCGAAAGCGAGCGCGGGGTACCCGTTCAGCAGAACGGGTCGCGTCGAGCAGGGCCGAGCGGAGAAAAGTCTCGACGGAGACTTTTCGAGCGCTTGGCCTAGTCCTCCGGCAGCAAAAAACACATGTGTTTTTTGGCAGTACCGGTCAGGGACTCGAAGGGAATCGGCGCGGGACCCGCGAGTACGCGGGACGCCGATTCCAGGGTCGAGAAATTTTTCAGCACGATGGTGCTGAAAAATGTTCTTGAC
>JAGVDT010000085.1 GCA_020058565.1 Minisyncoccota bacterium
AAGAAGGAGGTCATGGTGGCGACGGCGGTGCTGTTGCTACTGGCGAATCCGAAACTGCAATCGCGATCGTCAATGTCGTCAACAAGACGATAGAGCGCATCCTCCGACACTAATCTCGGATCAGAAGTTCGGGGCATACTCCGACGCTGCTCTGGAATCTCTTCAGAGCAGCCTTCTGATAAGGTCTTGATTCTTAAATTAGACTCGAGGCCTTATAGAAGGACATGATAACCGCGTACCACTACCGATTCTGGACAATACTATTGACCGCCACGCTTCTGGCCGCATTTCCGGCATTGCTTTTTGCGGAAAACACCTCCGTTTCAAACCAGATACATGTTTCGTCAAAAAGCGGCGGCAACACAGCTCAGAGCGGCGAGGTTGTCACCGGCACGGCACAAAACAGCGTCTCGGTAAAAACGATCGTCAACGGTGAGGTCGTGGAGGATTTTTCATCACAATCAGCCGATGCGATATCGTATACAAAATCCGCCTCTACCGAAAACAGCTCGGTACATACCGAGGTACAAGCCGAAGTGCAATCACAGGCTAGAGGAGACGAGCAAAATTCTCCGGACGACGCCGATGCAGCGGCAGAGTATTTGGACACAGAAGCAAGCGCGCAGTCTTCCTCCACAGCCGCTGCGGCTGCTGCATCCAGTACTCCGAGTTCTTTTATCAGCGATTTATTAGCCAAGCTATTTGCCTATGTCTCTTTTTGGATTTCTTTTCGGTAGGCGACACTACGTGCGTCGCAAAGAGCTCACTTTTGAGCAGTTTTTTGCAACCATGCTGGTAGTGGTGCTCATGTTCTCGCCGGCGCTAGCGCCTATCTCTGTGTCGGCACAAGAAACTCCTGCGCCCCCTCCTGCGGAGACACCACCACCTCCACCACCGCCTCCCGCCGAAACTCCTCCACCTCCTCCACCCCCAGCAGAAACCCCACCACCTCCGCCGGCAGAAACACCGCCTCCACCTCCACCCGCCGAAACACAAAACCTGACTCCTGAGAGCACGGAGGAGGTCCCCGCAGATCAAACTGGTGGCAGCGGTACCCCTGGTGAGCCAGGCACAGCAGCATCAGAGACACCGGAGCCTGACGATACTGCCGGCGAGAGCGGCACCCCGGGCGAGTCAACCGTCGACGGGACCAACGCCGAACCAGAAAACATGCCTGATCCCGAAAGCGGCCCATCTGTGGTGGTGACGGGCGATGCTCAATCCACCAACAACACGAACACTACGGAAAACGAAAATACCGTAGATACTGGCGACGGAAGCTCGATTATGGATACGACGGTCAATGCCTCATCTACCGGCGTAGCAAATACCGACTCCACGACGACTGCTGCTACCGGAGACAATACCGATATTGCTGGCGCAGGGGTGGCAGCGGTCGCTACCGGAGATGCCTACGCGGGCGCCAATGTCATAAACGTCGTCAATGCAAACATTGTCGACTCGGACGGATTCATACTACTCCTCAACAGGCTTTTTGGCGGCACAATAGACCTCTCTGGCGCTTTTACGTCGGCCTTCAGCGGAGGGGACTATACCTCCGGCTGCACGCTCTATAGCTGCTTAGACCGGGGAGTAGACTTCAATGTAAACGCTACTAGCACTGCGAACATCGACAACGATATCCATGTGCAAGCTTCGACCGGCGGCAATACCGCCGTGGCAGAGGACGGAAGCGCGTTCATATTTTCGGGAGACGCCTATGCCGGCGCCAACGTCGTCAACATTGCCAACACCAATATCATTGATTCAAATTACGTCCTCGTCTCGATAAACAACCTCGGGGATCTTTTGGGCGATGTGGTGCTTCCCGGTGCGGATTTTTTCAACGCACTCTTTGGTTCGGGAACGACCGTAGGCGGCAACACTTCTATCAGCACCAACAATACCGCGAATATCACAAACAACGTCAGCGTGGCCGCGGACACCGGCAACAACACTGCCAACACCTCAGGTAATTCGTTAATTGCGACGGGTAACGCGCAAACGTCGAGCGGAATCACCAACCAGATAAACTCCAACGGAATAGGAGGAACCCCAATACGCATCCTCTTTAGGGTATACGGAGAGTGGGACGGTGAGATATTCGGCCTTCCGGCGGGGCTCACATGGGCAAAGACTGACCAAGGGATAGAGATATTCAGCTCCGGAGGGGACGGCGGCGCACAGGCCATAGCCGGAAACACTTCGGTCAATATCCAGAACAACGCGACCATTAACAACAACATCAGCGTTGTGGCGCTCACCGGAGACAACGAAATAAAAGGGGGAGATGGCGTCATACAAACAGGTAACGCGGTCGCAGCGGCAAACCTTATCAACGTCGCCAATACCAACGTCATCGGGCAGAACTGGATCTACGCCATCTTCAACATCATGGGCAATTGGAACGGCAACCTTGCCTTCGGAAGACCTAATCTATGGATCGGCGGCGCTGCCAACGCCAAGGGCTCGTCGGTCCAGCCGGGATCAGAAGTGACGTACACGTTTACTGTTGCTAATCGCGGAAATGCCGACTCTACCCGCACACGCCTTAAGCTTGAATACGACAAGACTCTCCTTCGCTTTGAAGAAACCGCCGGCCTTGGCACATCGTGGGATATCGGAACTATTCGCGCAGGGCAAGCTATAGAAATAGTGAAAAAAGCCAAGGTGGTCGCAAATGTAGGATATGGGGATTTTCCTATGCCGCTTCTCGCGACGGTTTCGCCGCACGAAATGGACCCTGACCTTTCTGACAACACTGAAAAGTTGCCGCTTGTGCTCTCGAATCCGCAGCCCACGGTCGGCACAGGAGTCCAGCTTACCCCGGAGTCAGATCTCCAGGTAACCAAGACCGCCTCTGCAACCCATCTCACCGCCCCTGGCTCCATCGACTACACCATCAAGGTTGTCAACAAAGGCGGCCCGGCTTTCCACGCGGAATTGTTCGACAACATTCGAAATCCAAGCGGCTCGATCATAAACCAGGAACGTTGGAAACTTGGTACTATAGAGCCTGACGAGGAAATAGTCATCACCTACACTGCAGAGTTTGGCGCGCTGTCGGCTGCCGGCACGTATTCCAACAGCGCACAAGTAAAGGCCATCACCCGCCACCCCTCACTGAATCCCTTCTATGGCTGGTATGGTCATTCGAATGTTGCGACGACCACACTGGTCATAACCGCAGCGGAACCAACGGAAAAGAAGGCCGATTATTTGCGATGCAACCGTTTCATAGATTCCTTCATGGCGATTGATAGTGAGAATGATCCGGAGCAAGTGAAGCGGCTCCAGACGTTCCTACGGGACGTGGAAGGACACAGTTTGGAGGTAACCGGAGTATTCGATACCGCCACCGAGGCAGCAGTCGGTGCGTACCAGAGTAAATATGCCAGCGAGATATTGAAGCCATGGGGAATGGACGATGCGACCGGGGTTGTCTATTACACGACTCGAAAGCACATAAACGACATGCGCTGCAAATCCATGCATGCGGACGCATTCCCGCTGTCGAGCCAGCAACTAAAAGAGATAGAAACCTTCAAGCGATCGCTCGAGAGGTCGAGAATTCCCGCAGCCAAACCAGCGGTCAATCCTCCAGAAGCTAGCGCGTCGGTGGACACTGCTGAAGCAACTCATGGAGAGTCGCATGAAGAAACCGTGCCTGAAAAATCAACATCTGCAATTTCTGGGCCTGATGAGAATCCGCTTGTCGCCGGTGTAGCAAACGCTACCTCAAGTTTCCTGAGCCGATTGCCCAGCAATTTGTTCGCCAACATCATTCGGCAACTTGCTCAACCGCTGCTGAGTTTCAGACTGTAGACTCCGATCGCGTACATACGGATCGGTGGAAACTGGGTGCCTTTTCCGGGGCTTTTGACATCCGCCCGGCCCGAACGCTGTTCTCTGGCTCCGGCCGGAGCGTAGATCAATGTGAAATTCCCCTCTAAAGCGTATAATGTACGCATGAACTACCATGTGGTCGGCGGCAATACCCTTAGTGGGGAAGTCACCACTAATCGCTCGAAAAACGCAGCGGTAGCGCTTTTGGCGGCATCGCTTCTAAACAGAGGCAAGACAACCTTGAAAAGAATGCCGCGCATCGAAGAAGTGAAAAGGCTCATCGAAGTGCTTCAGTCCATCGGCGTCGAGGTCGTCTGGGAAGAGGGCGGCGATGTGCATTTGACGCCCGGGAAAATCGACCTTTCGAATATAAATCGCGAGTCCGCCGAGCGCACGCGCTCGATTGCGATGTTTATAGGGCCGCTCGCGCACCTGATTTCATCGTTTGAGCTTCCGGCACCGACTGGTTGCGATTTGGGAAAGCGCAGTCTAGGCGCGCATATAGACGCTCTTCAAATGCTCGGAATTCAGGTAGAGGGGAATGAATCCGCGCATGTATATGATGTGAAATCTTCGGTAAACAAAGGGGCGCGCAGTACGGAAATAATTATGTTCGAGATGTCCGACACGGGTGTCGAGAACGTGCTTATGGCGGCAGCAAAAACCCCCGGCACCACTGTCATAAAATTCGCATCAGCGAACTACATGGTACAGGACCTTTGTGTTTTTCTTGAAGCGTGCGGCGTAAAAATAGACGGGATAGGCACATCGACCTTGGTCGTACATGGCGTCAAGGAGATACACGCGGATATCACCGGCTATCCGAGCGAAGACCCGATAGAGAGCATGTTCTTTTTTTCGCTTGCCGCGACCACCGGTTCGCAACTTACCGTAAAGCGAGTGCCTATCGACTTTCTCGAGCTCGAACTTTTCACACTAGGGCACATGGGACTTACGTACGCCAAAAGCGAAAAATACATTTCCGACAACGGCCGCACGGTTCTGTGCGATGTTACGGTGATGAAATCCAAGCTTGTTGCCGCCAAGGAAAAAATTCACGCGCGTCCGTATCCCGGGATAAATATCGACAACTTGCCGTATTTTGTGCCGCCGGCGACACAAGCCGCAGGAGAAACGCTGATACACGACTGGGTCTACGAAGGCCGCGCCAAACACTACCTTGAGCTTACGAAACTTGGTGCCGATATTGAGTTGATGGATTTACATCGAGTCGTCGTTAGAGGGCCTAGCAATCTGCACGGTGCGGATGTTACTGCGCCGCCAGCTTTGCGTCCGTCGACCTTGATACTTATCGGTATGCTCGCAGCAGAGGGCGAATCGGTATTGCGGGACGTCTACCCGATAAATCGCGGTTATGAAAATTTGCACGAGCGCCTCAAAGCGCTCGGTGCTCAGATTGAGGCTTCAGAATAGCTTCGAGACTTGACTACTTTTTAGGGAGGTCTTTCAGCGATTCGCGGTAGGCGCGGCCAAGGCGCTCTGGCTGCGAACCCGCAATCACGAGCGTGCGGTTTTGCGGCACGCAATACTGTTTCAGCTCCTGGATATTGTGGAGGACGGTGATGTCGAATATGCCGGGCATGGTTTCAAGCGCCTGGCGAAAGCCGGTGCGTAGATATATGACTGCGACATGAATTCCCTGCGCATGCAGCTTCTCGAAGAAGACGGAAAGAATTTCGGAAGCGGTTATGTCTACCATGTTGATGCCCGAACTGTCTATTACCAGGGTATGCACTCGCTGACCCTCACGCGCCGCGTGTTTATCCATGGCGTCTTGTATCTGCCGCACAAGATGCGCGGCGTTTGCATAATAAAAAGACATGCCCACGCGCACAATACACACGCCGGCAAACGTGTCGACCCGCTCTTCTTCTATGGCTCCGCGCAGGACGCCCCAGTGTTTGTCCGCGCCCATCTCAAAAACTTTTGCTCCCCAAGATGTTCGTTGTACGAACAAGATCAGCGCGGCGATAATACCGATGAAAATCGCGTCGTCAGGTTTCAAAATAAATGCCATGAAAAATGTCAGGTACGCAACATACCCGTCCATGGGGGATATTTTATAAATCTCCTTGAGCCGCTTGAAGTCGATGAGTGGTATTGCGGAAGCGATCACGATAGCAGCCAGCACCGTTTTTGGGAGGTAGTAGAAAATAGGCGTGAAAAAGAGCAGTGCGATGATTGTAATGATCGCGGCAACGATCCCGGCTACCCCGGAGACGGCGCCTGCTTCCACATTGATTGCGGTGCGCGTAAAAGACCCGGAAATCGGATAGCCTTTGAAGAAGCCCCCGACTAAATTAGCGAGCCCTTGGCCCATCAGCTCCTGGTTCGTATCGACCGGGTCCCTGGTTTTTTGAGCGACCATTTTTGCGGTCGCATGTGTCTGGACAAACCCGACCAGGGCAATGATCGCCGCTTTAGGTAATAGCGAAAAAAAGGATTCTACATCGATGCTCGGCAGCGTAAAGGTCGGCAGACTCGACGGCACCTTGGCAATAAGGGCTATGCCATGTCCGCCGAAATCCAGCATATAGCTCAGACCGACACCCAATGCGAGGACCACTAACGCGCTGGGAAAGTTCTTCGGGAGTGTCTTTGCGCCGAGCAGCAAAGATATCGCAACAATGCCTGCTATCAGCGTGAAAAGCGATAAGCCGGGCATGTTGACGATCAGCTCTGCGATATTTTGAAACACAAGTTCATGCTGGGGCGGGGATAGGCCGAGAAGGGTTGGAAGTTGGGTGATTACGATTATTGCCGCAGCGGCTGACGAAAACCCCACGACTACTGTTTGCGGGACGAGATGCAGAAAAAATCCGAGACGGAAAAGTCCCATCAGGATGTAGATGAGTCCCACTAGAACCGCAAGGAGCGCCGCAAGCCGGATGAATTCGGGTGATCCTGGTTCTGCCAGGGGAACAAGAGAAGTAAGCGTAAGAAGGGAGACCACCGCGACGGGGCCGGTGGAGAGCTGCTTTGAAGAGCCCCATATGTTGGCGACGAAGCCCGGAATAGATGCATACAAACCGTATACCGCGGGAAGGCCTGCAATAAGCGCAAAGGCCATCGCTTGCGGCACTTGGATGAGGGCAACGGTGAGTCCCGCGATGACGTCGGCACGAAACGCTCCCCACGAATAGGTGAAGTCTTTGCGGAAAAAAATGGGCACCAGCAACTCCGTCATCGAGCGCAGCCTCTTTTGTAGAGCTGACATGTATTTTGATATTCGCACATATGCGCGGATGGCGCAAAAGTCGGTAAATCACCTTGTGGTATTGTGCGCTTATGCGTCGGCCGAAATTGGTGGTCTTTGCGACGGGAACAAAAGATGGCGGAGGTTCAGGCTTTGAGAATCTGATGACACATCCGGAACTCGACGCAGATATCGTTGCAGTCGTTTCAAATCACGAGTATGGGGGTGTGCGGATGCGAGCAGATCGTCTCAATGTATCCTTTATTTATTTTCCGGGACCATATACTGCACAGGGTTACTGGGATGTTCTGAAAAAAACAGGATTGCGCGGGAGAATCTGGGTGTCGCTTTCCGGATGGCTTAAAAGAGCTGAGGGGCTCGATCCAGCAAGCACGTTTAATATCCACCCCGCGCTCCTGTCATTTCAGGACCGGCGTTTTGGAGGCCCGGGGTTGTACGGGCACCGGGTGCACGAGGCAGTAAAGGCCGCGCTCGAGGCAGGAGAGCTCTCCGAAAGCGGGTTCACTATGCATTTTACAACTGCCGAATACGACAAAGGGCCCATATTTTTCGAGTGCCGTGTGCCGCTCAGGGCGGGCATGTCTGCTGAAGAGATCGGGGCTGAGGTAAACAAAGCCGAGCATATGTGGCAGCCAAAAATTACCAATCTAGTCGTTCACGGGGAAATATCATGGGACGGCACAAACCCGAACTCACTTAAGGTACCTAGAGGATATGATTTCTTGTCTAAATACCTTTAACTACATATCCGTAAGAATTAAAAGACATTTGATGTGTGTCTAACAAACGTAACATATGTTACGTTTGTTAGACACGGAAAACTGAAGCAGAAAGTGCCTAAATGACGAGAAATTGCTATAGTCTCATCCACGGCCTCCTTCGCATTCGCTATGGTGGGCCAATGGGCATGTGGCGTAATTGGTAGCCGCGCACGTCTCAGAAGCGTGTGTCGCAAGACATGGGAGTTCGAGTCTCCCCATGCCCACAAAATTAAGGAGAACAACGCATTGCGTTGGACGACTATTATTTTGTAGGAGCATGGGGAGCCTCGAAGGCCGGAGCCGGGGACCCGCACAGCGGTGCGGGCGGCG
>JAGVDT010000005.1 GCA_020058565.1 Minisyncoccota bacterium
GCATTGCTACGGAACCTGCCAAAGCGAGCACCTGATACCGCTTCATGGCGGAATTGTACCATGCCACTCAGTCATATACTTCTTGGCCATAAACAAAACCGCCGGACAGAGCCGAACGGTCTGTAGGCGGTAGATATTAGTCACGCCGAAACGTTATGGGAATGTTCGCATTGCGAAGCGCTTTTGCGATTGCAAGCTTTGCCGCCTGTTCGCAGGTGACATATAAACGAATTTCTTGTACTGAACGCGACTGACGCACTGTTAGGATTACCCCTCCCTTGAAATCTCCTATCTTTACTTTTTGACTCCCGCCCGCAAACCCTTTGCCGCTCTGTAGAACTCCCGCTGATATTCCTACAATTTCAGGAATCCTGTGCGCGAGATCTACAACTTCCGCGGCAAGGTCGGAAAAGGTAGTGTGCGTACCCCGCATTTTGCCACCGGCTCGGATGGGCATGTTTGCGCCTCCTTTGTGTGTACCATGCTGTAAACTGGCCTCCTTTGTAACATGTAATCTTGAAGTGACAAATTACTCGCCGCCAGGCAAAATCGCACAAACCCCAAGACATTCTAGAGGTTTGGCGTTTTGTGCGTCGGGAGGGATTCTCCCAAGAGCTCGTATTGACGCCGCCGCATCAATACTCCTCTCGGGCCTGCGAGACGCGACCCATCGTGCTCGATGGGTCCCCGCGCTCGCCTTCGGATCCCTCCCAGAGAGTACCCCGCACTCTCTTCCGTACCACAAACGAAAATATCCGCCCAGAGGCGGAATTTTCGTTTGTGCGTCGGGAGGGATTCGAACCCCCGGAGACCGAAGTCGCCGCGTCTACAGCGCGGTGTAATTGACCACTCTACCACCGACGCGCACCTAACTTACTGCGCCAGTATGCCTCATTTTTTGATATTGGACAATTCTTTTTTGATGAATTTCCCAGACAACGTCGCCTTTACAACAGAGACTTCAGATGAAATACTTCGACCATGAACAATACTTTCATCACGGGGCTTCTGGCGCTCATTATTGGAATAGGAATCGGGTACATGGTTTTTGGCGCTAAGTCGCCCACCGTCAATACCCACACCATGCCGGACGGCACTTCCATGTCTGACACTATGCAGGGAATGACTGCGGGTCTACAAGGGAAAACCGGGGCAGAATTCGACAAAGCATTTACTGAGGAAATGATAGTGCACCACGAGGGCGCCGTAGACATGGCCAAGCTCGCGCTTCAAAACGCCGAGCGTCCCGAAATAAAACAGCTTGCAGAAGCCATAATTCAGGCGCAGACTATCGAGATCAACATGATGCAAGGTTGGTTGAAAGACTGGTTTGGTCGTTAGAAGGTCATGAGTTCGTTTTGACACCAAGAACGCCCCGTGATTTAAAGTAAGTAGCCAGTTCAACGGCTAGTAGGAAAGGACAAAGAAATGGCACGGTTTATGTTACGCGTTGACCTAAGGGGTTTGCGCGATAAATGGCCAGGTACATTTGAACTCGGATTTCTCCAATACGCATGGATAGGGGCGGACCCGCGGCTCGACGATGAATTCATCGTTCGAGATGCAGATAGGCGCACGATCGCTGTTCTGAGAAAAACGGGCAGCTCCTCGATACATAGCGAAGTGAGCGATGACCATTCACTGGTGCACTATACGCTGACCAGCGAGACGATCGCAGAACTTTCCGATCACGATAAATTTTTAGCCTTTCGAAACGCGCTCACCAAAGCACTATGGGAGCCATGCCAATGATCGCCTCTGGGGCCGACTACTTGTCGGCCCCGTCGTTTTTTACTTTTTCTCGGTCTGAGTCCCTGCCCAAATCAGACTTTAGGCTATCGCTTTCGCGCGGGCGCGGGCGCCGCGTTCTCGCTCCGGACCTTTTCGGACGTCGAATTTAAAGTCCTTTCCATCGTGGTCCACTTTGACCGAACCGCCTTCCATCACTCCGCGCGCCACCATCATGTTTGCTATTGAAGTGAGAATTTTGGTCTGGATCAAACGCTTTAGTGGGCGTGCGCCGTACTGCGGGCTGTAGCCTTCTTTGGCCAAGTGCTCGAGAGCGGTCTCGGAAAGCGTGAGTGAAATTTGTTTTTCTTCAAGACGCTTTGCGACTATGTCTACCTGCAGCCGCACAATTTCCCGGATGGATTCGTTGGAAAGGATATTGAAGAGCACGATTTCGTCGAGTCGGTTGAGAAATTCCGGACGAAAGAATTCTTTCAGATCGTCAGTGACTTTGTCTTTGACGCGTTCGTAGCGTTCCATTTCGGTGGTAGTGCCGCCCGAGCCGAAGCCAAGGTTTGAAAGCCGGTCTATATGCTGCGAACCGATGTTGGAGGTCATGATGATGACGGAGTTTTTGAAGTTGACCGTGCGACCTTTTGCGTCAGTGAGGCGCCCGTTGTCGAGTACCTGGAGAAGTATGTTGAAGACTTCCGGGTGCGCCTTTTCAATTTCGTCGAAAAGTATCACGCTGTACGGCCTGTGACGCACCAGCTCCGTAAGCCCACCCCCCTCGTCGTGTCCGACGTAGCCCGGCGGCGAACCGATCATTTTGGATACTGAGTGTTTTTCCATGTATTCAGACATGTCAACGCGAATGAGCGCTTTGTCGCTGTTGAAAAGAAATTCTGCGAGCGCACGGGTTAGTTCGGTCTTGCCGACACCGGTCGGGCCAAGGAAGAGGAAGGAGCCGACTGGCCGATGCGGATCCGCAATACCGGCGCGCGAACGCTTGATTGCGTCAGCAACTTTCTGTACTGCCTCGTCCTGACC
>JAGVDT010000059.1 GCA_020058565.1 Minisyncoccota bacterium
ACAGAAAATTCCCGGAAGTCATCACGACAGGCTTTTTTTAAAGGTCAATGACTGCTACTATCACCGAATGCGTAAGAAGATCTCGGGGCCTGAATTTTTTATCGGTCGCGGTTCGACTTCGCTCACCGTAAACGGCAACGACCTACTGTCCTTCGGCTCTGGGCAGCCTGATTTGCCGCCTCCAGATGAGGCGTACGAAATATTAAAGACTTTTCGAGGGTTTAAATATGGCCAGGTGCAGGGCGATGAAAAGCTGCGGGAAAGTCTTTCAAAGATCAACCCCGGCTCAGCGCCGGAAGAATTTGTCGTAACGAACGGCGCATCCGAAGCGCTGGACCTGGCTCTGCGCGCGATTGCTAGCCCTGGAGCGCGCGTACTGATGGCGCGGCCGTATTATTATTCGTACCCGCGCAATGTCGAGCTTGCGGGTATGACCCCGGTCTATATCGATCTTGATGCAAACGGCAAAATTCCCTTCGATGCTTTTGAAAAAGAAATCCGCACGTGTAGGGCAGTCATATTGAACTCACCTTCAAACCCCGCGGGCACGGTACAGGACGTAGAAACCTTGAAGAAAATAGAAACGCTCTGCGATGAGCTCGGTGTCTACATATTGTCGGACGAAGTGTACAAAGACCTCATTTATGTGCGGGAAAATTACCCACTGAAAGGCGAGCGGGTGATTACTCTGGATTCATTTTCTAAGACCTACGCCATGTGCGGCTTGCGTGTGGGCTTTTTGCATAGCCCCGACATATCTCTGATAGAAAAAGTCATCGAAATAAAATCCCACACCGCCATGAATACTTCTATCGTCTCGCAAGCGATGGCACTCGCCGCACTTGGCTCTCCCAAATCTTACGTGGCCAACTACAAAAATATCTGGATCGAGCGTCGGGACCTGATGTACCAGGGGCTCGCCGACCTCGGCCTCGAACTTTTCAAGCCGGAGGGCGCTTTTTACCTACTGCCGAAATTTAAAGAAAGTGGGCGCGTCGTTCACGACCTGTACTACAACTACCAAATGATTACCTATGACGGGGCATGGTTTGGGGCACCCGGCCGTGTGCGCTTTAGCTATGCGCTCGACGTCAAAAAGATACAAGAAGGCCTCAAGCGGCTGAAGGAATTTCTCAGCAAAGAATACAAGACGTATTAGGCCTTTTGCGGCGCAAAAGATTTCGAGCCGCAGACGATGCGGGTCCAGAGCGGCGAAAATATGAGGCTCACGGCTATGACGGTCAGTATGAGCTGGTACTGATCGCTCGAAAGCATGCCATCGGCTAGGCCAAGCGCTGCGATAATAAAAGCGAATTCACCGATATGGCCCAATATAGAGCCGAGCCTTAGGGCCTGGCTTCGGTCATAACCGCCGACCATTAATAGGGCTGCGGTACCGAATATTTTGAGTATGGAAACGACGAGCACTAGGACGAGAATTTCGAACCAATGCGCCATGGCAAACGAAACATCGAGCACCAGGCCGATAGAGATAAAGAAAACCATCACCAAAATGTCGTGTATGGGCTCGATCGCGGAGCGGTAACTACTGCCGACCGTGCCAATGTTTCCGAGTAAAAGCCCTGCCGCAAAGGCGCCAAACGCCGCGGAAAGGCCGAGGGATCCAGAAAGTGCTGCTGCGCCAAAGCAAAGGACGATTGCGGCCAGAGCGGGCTGCGAGACTCCTTTGGAAACGATGCGTTCAAGCCAGCGGATCCACTGCGGGTGCGTGGCGAATTCAAAAATGGCGAACAGTATTATCGCGACTGCACCGAGCGCTATACCGAGCTCGAAAAAGCTGCGCACGTTGAGGCCGCTATCGAGCGTGCCGACGACGAGAAGCATTGGGACCACCAGTATGTCCTGGGCGATGAGGATTCCTACGGCGAGCCCGCCTTCCTGGCTCTGCAGCAGGTTCATTGAGCGTAGAAAACTCACCGCGACCGCGGTAGAAGAAAGCGCGGTCATGAAAGAGAGGATGATTACTAGAGACGGCGGCCAATGGAATACAAATGACAGCGCGTAGGTGACCGCGGCGCTTAATACCAGTAGACCTATCGCTATTCCGAGCGCGGATTTCAAAGATTTGCGGAATTTGGAAATATCGAGCTCGAGTCCGAGCATAAACATCAGGACCAATATGCCGAGCTCTGCGAGCGTTTGCACTGACTGTCCATCACCAGCAAGCTGCAGGAATCCCGGGCCGATGATGATGCCTGCGAGCACATAGCCGATGATGGTCGGCAGACGGAAGTATTGGAATATGAGCCCTACCGCAAGCGTGAGGAAAAGCACCTGCGAAAAAAGTGTAATGTTGAGAGCATGCTCCACCTATTTTTTCTATCATGAAGAATATTCCAGTCAAACTGACTTACTGTTTTGGCGAGAAATAAGCTGTGCATGCTAAAGTGGTTTCCATGCCTTCATATCAGCAGTTTTTCAATGGGAAACGCATTACTCTCCTAGGTTTGGGACTTTTGGGGCGCGGTGTGGGGGATGCGGAATTTCTGGCGCAGATGGGAGCGGAGGTCTTGGTGACCGATATGAAAACAGAGAAAGAGCTTGAAGCTTCGGTAGATAAATTGAAAAGCTATCCAAACATTTCTTTTTTCCTCGGCGGACATCGCACCGCGGACTTCACAACGTGTGACATGGTCATCAAAGCTGCTGGCGTTCCCCTTGTTTCGCCACAAATAAAAGAAGCACGTGCTGCGAATATTCCGGTGTATATGTCGACGGCGCTATATGCCAAGTTTGCGCGCGAAGCTGGCGCAAAAATAGTTGGTGTCACTGGCACACGCGGCAAATCCACCGTGACCAACATGATCTACCACGTACTTCAACTTTACTTGGGCCTAAACGGCGCCGAGGGCGCCGTCGGCCAAACAACTTTGCAAGGCAAAGTTGTTTTAGGTGGGAATGTCCGAGGAGTTTCGACGCTCGCACAGATCCCGCTGGTAAAAAAAGGCGATATATGTGTGCTGGAACTCGACTCGTGGCAGCTACAGGGATTTGGCGACCTACAGATGTCTCCGGATGTCTCCGTTTTCACCAATCTAATGCCAGATCATCTCAACTACTACCCGAACATGAACGCGTATTTTGCCGACAAGGCAAACATTTTCAAATACCAGAGTCAAAATGACTCGCTGGTGGTGGGCGACACTATCATCGACAAAGTTCGCGCTGAAACACCACTTTCGAATCCAACGCTTCCGACACCACTTCCACTGGACATGGAGCTTCAGATCCCCGGTGAGCACAATAGGACTAATGCCGCGCTGGCCACGGCTGCCCTCAAGGCGCTTAAGGTGCCTGAAGACTTGATACGCAAAGGGCTGGAAACTTTTCCCGGTGTCGAAGGGCGCCTGCAATTCATCCGCGAGTTTCACCAGGTAAAAATTTACAACGACAACAACGCTACGACTCCCGAGGCGACGATTGCCGCACTCAATTCTTTTCCCGAGCGCAC
>JAGVDT010000004.1 GCA_020058565.1 Minisyncoccota bacterium
CAGACACTACACCAGACATTACCAGGGCCAGCCGACACTCTTTGACGAGCTGGCGTAACCTCACCATGCCTCGCAGCTCTGCTGCGAGGTAGTTGACTATGCGCATGAAACAGGTCATCTTAATTGTCGAAGACGAAAAGGTTCAGCAAGATGTCATGCGTGAGAAGCTAACCTCGGAAGGCTTCGGGGTAATTACTGCTTCTGACGGTGAAGACGGCTTAAAGCTCGCAATATCAGATCATCCTGACCTCGTGTTGCTCGACAACCGCATGCCAAACATGTCGGGCTTTGCGATGCTCAGCCGCCTGCGCCAGCATGACGAATGGGGCGAGAAGGTGCCGGTAATATTTTTTTCCAACGTGGAGCCGGGAAGCCGCGATGAAAAGGCGGATCTGGAAGCTATACAACCTACTGCGTACCTCATGAAAAGCGACACCAGCCTCAACGACATCGTAGCGAAGATCCGGGAAACGCTTGGTGGAGCCTAGGGCCAGTCTTTCCCAAAGCGGACATCTGTGCGAGTATGACAAATATGACCAAATACATAATTGGCGTGCTCGCTATCCTTATCCTGGGCGCCGTCGGATACGTGCTATACGGCAGAATTCAGGCGCAGCCGGTCGCACCTCCCACACTGCCTCCTCCTGCGTTGCCGGTTACGCATACGTACGCCTCCTCGACCTTTTCGCTTATCTATGCAGATGGCTTTACGGTAGATGAAAACTACAGGTATGAAGGCGTGCCAAACAAGCCGGTCTCTGGCGTAAAATTCATCATTCCGGGCGCGATGGCCACTGGCACCAACCTTGCGGCGCATTCCGGCGTGTCAGTTGAGTCGCTGCCACGGGCCAAAACCTGCACGGCCGATATTTATTTTTATGAGGACGTAAGGGCAGAGTATGTAACTGTGGGCAGCCGTGTCTGGTCGATAGCCTCGACTTCGGGAGTGGGCGCGGGGAATTTGTACGAAGAGACCGTATACGCGCTCAAGGACTCTAAGCCGTGCATCGCACTGCGCTACTTTATTCACAGCGGCAACATCGGCAACTACCCGCCGGGCACCGTCGCGGAGTTTAACCGCGGCGCGCTTTTGGCAGAGTTCGACAAGATTCGCGATTCGTTTGCGACGGTCGGCGCTCAGGATGCGTCATGGGGCGCGACGAGCGCCCCGCCGGCGATCCAATAGCCAATGGATTATAGCGATACAAAAAAGAGGATTCTCGCTGCGCAGGCGCTTCTCATGGAGCCGTCCAGTTCGTTTGGGAAATTTCATGCGGTAAAGCAGCTTCTCTCGGGTGCGCATCCGCATCTCGACGCGGCGCTCAAAAGAGCCGAGCTAGACCTGCGGCCGATTGAGCAGATTTTGGGCAAGGATTTTTTTGGATTTGCCGCTGAAAACCTGCCCGAGAACACCGAGGAACAAAAAAAGCGCAAAAAATACGTGCTTCTGTTCTGGAAGGCCTGGAACTCGCTTCGATCGGAAGTCGCGCGTGTCCAGGAAGAGATGCAAAAGGCGGACCAGACCGCTGATGAGGTAGTAAAAACTTCCCACTGGGCGCGTATCTATAATTTTGCCAAGGGGCCGTTTGGAATAGCAACGATACTTGCGGTGGGGCTCGTTTCGGCAAGCGCGTACACGTCGGTAGCGATTACGATTTACAACAAAAACTGCGGCACCATGATGCCGAGCGTAAACCTGCCGATCCCTGTTCCGGGGATATCGTTTCCAAAAGATCCGATACCTGCAGGCTCCTCGGCGCAAGCCTCTCTTCCGGGGCTCTCGTTTACCATTGATGCCACTCAAAAGGGGACGCTGAGCGCAAAAGTGCTTACCTACAGCATGAACTTTCAGTTGGGCGATGTTTCTGAAGTGACCCTCGACGGGGTGTCTTTGCTCGGCAAGGTCACCAACGTGAATCTGGGCGAGAAAAAATCACACGACCTGGTATTCACCTGCAAATAGAAAGTTGATGCGTGGCAATTCGTGATGCAGTTCGCGACGGCGGACCATATAGCATGTACTCCACGGCCGTGAACGTCGCGCTATATCGCGCGCGGGACCTTCAAGCGGCTGCGTGATAGGGTGGTTGCAATGTCCGAACCCAAAACACCTCAGCCGCGGATCATTGAGGAAAACGAATGGCTGATAGCCATAGATAAACCTCCCGGACTGATAGCGCATAGCGATGGCCGAACCGAAGAGCCGTCTTTGGCCGAATGGGTCGGGGAGCATTTTCCAGAGCTGCGCGGCGTCGGCGGCGCATGGGTCTCGCCGCAGGGCCAGCCAGTGCCGCTCAACGGGCTGGTACATCGACTCGACCGATCGACGAGCGGAGTCATGATTGCGGCTAAAAACGACCTCGTGTTCGACTTCGTTCGCGACGAATTCAAAAGGCGGCTTGTCGAGAAAAAATACCTGGCTTGGGTGTATGGTCGAACCACCGCGGAGTATGGCGTGACTGTTGCGGAGATTGTGCGCTCCACGGAGCGGCCACGGCGCTGGTACGCGCGTGCATGCCCAATATCCGACCCTCGTGCCGCCGTTACCGAGTGGCGTGTTAGGGCGCGCCACGACGAGGCCACTTTCGTAGAAATTGCCCCCAAGA
>JAGVDT010000115.1 GCA_020058565.1 Minisyncoccota bacterium
TCCAACCCCAACGCATGCCCTAGTTCGTGGGCAAGCACGCGGGTAAGAAGATTATTGTTTTCATACTCGAAAATCGTTATTGTCTCCACCCCCATCTCGCGCTCATAAAGACCTTGTTCAAAAGAAGTACCGTTTTCCTGGCCCGCAGTGTTATAGGTTTGGACATTAAGATTAAGTATTTCGATGAGTTTGTTGAGCGCTTGTGCCAGGTTATTGACGTCGTCTGCGGTTGCCTTGACAGCATTTTGTTCTTGCATCAAAGAGACAGACTGCGAGGTCAGTTCTGCCTGCCGCGTCTGCAATTTGAGGTACTCGTCTCGAGGAGCGCCGCCACGATCGTTCCAGTACTCGACCTGCTTGTCGTAGGCTGCTTTTAGCCTGTTAAAGTCTGAAAGATGCGTTTCGAACAAGGATTTCTTAGCTTGAAATTGAGAATACAGGCTATCGTACTTTGCTTTGACAATATCGTAGGACTCTCGGTCAGTTGAAATACTAAGGCCGAGCGCCTTGAGTTTTTGGGTCATCGCTTGCCGGGAATCATACTCGAGATTTACGGTGATCTTTCCCGCATCCTGATCCTGAACGAATATCTCCTTGCCCAGGGCGTCGTTCCATAGCTTTGCGGCAACCGCCAGATCTTTTTCCAGAACATCGTTAGAGATGCCGAATTTCTTGTCGATGCTTCCCACCTTGTATGTGATAGGCAGCGTGCAGGGAAATGCGATGTTATATATCTGTCGAGCGCCGTCCACCACCTGTACCTGGAATATCAGGACGAAGGCGCCAGTCGCCGCCAGAAACATGAACCAGCCGACAAGCCGCATGAGCATACGGGTTATTTCTGCTCTAGATCGAGACACACGGAGTTAATGCAGTAGCGCTTCCCTGTTTGGGTTGGCCCGTCGTCAAAGACATGCCCTAAATGCGAGCCGCAACGAGCACAGGTAGTCTCGATACGCCGCATGCCATGCGTATTGTCCTGATGCGTCTCTATGGCGCCCGGTAGCGCCTGATCAAAGGAAGGCCATCCCGTGCCGGAATCGAACTTGGCGTCAGAGGAAAAGAGAGGGTTCCCGCAAACCTTGCACTCGTAGGTGCCATCGGTCTTTTCGTGCACGTATTCGCCGCTAAAAGGCGCCTCGGTGCCCTTTTCCCGAAGGACTTGATACTCTTCGGCAGTAAGCATGTTCCTTATATCTTCTTCATTTTGTGGCATTGGTCGCTTCATCCCGTTAGAAATAGGACGCGGACAAGTTGGACTCGCCACACCCTATTTGATTAACCCTCATAAACCCGGAGAAATCACTCAGCTCTGATTGCGCGCGTCCCCGATTTCTAACGGGATTCATAACCCCAGTATACCCTCCCACCAACTTTAGAAAAAGTTGGTGGGAGGGTGCAGCAAAACCCGTCCTTCGACGGGTTTTGCCTAACAAATTCCCTGTCTACCTAGAGCTGTGAATCAATAGCGGCTTTGAACTGGGCCGGAGGTACTGCGCCATCTATGGACTTTGTTCCGATGATGAATCCTGGAGTGCCCTGGATCCCCATGGAAGCGCCCTCAGCCTGGTCTGCCGCAATGGCAGCGTCGTATTGAGATTTCTTTTGTGCTACGAGCGCTTTGAGTCTGTTGGCGTCCATTCCCGGGATCTTTTTTATCAGCTCCAGAATGCTTGCTTCGTCGCCGAACCCGCCATGCTCTTCGTCCTGGGCATGGAACATGGCCTCGTGCCATTCGTAGAATTTAGCTGGATACAGCTCCCACACAGCGTGTTTGTACTCGGCTGCAACGGTAGAGTCGGGGCCAAGAAACGCATAGTCCTTGAAATATATTTTGAGTTTTCCGGTGTCTACATAGTCTTTAATAATCATCGGCATTGCGGGCTCCGTCGGAATCTGAGGATGGCCGACATCTATCGCCTTGCAAAAAGGACATTGGTAGTCGAACCAGTAGGCCATGGTAAGCGGCGCATTTTCGTTTCCGATGAACGGCACGCCGTCTGTTTTTACGTCTTTTGCATTGACATTGCGCGGCTGGTTCGGATCAGCGACCGCAGCGCTTTTAGTGCCTGCAAGTCCGTAAAATAAACCTATAGCTATCATTGCGCCGGCAATGAGTATTGCAGCAGGTAAATAAAACGCAGAAAAATCCTTTTTCTGCGAAGAGGGTGATACACCCGATGTTTCGTTTGGCATGGGCAACATTCTACATCAAAATAAGGCGATAGGCACTAGGCGCTAGTGAACAGCTTGAAAAATACGAGGCGCTAGGCATTAGGCTATAGCGAATAGCTGTGAATTCATGACTTTAAGTTCTGGTCTAGAAGCTAGTGCCTCTAGCCTCGCTTGCTACTGTTTGACACCCCTGAGGACACTCCACATATTTGGGTCCTGTCCGCCGTCGAGTTTGAATATCGCTATACCGCGCACGCCGAGGTCGGCGGCAAGGTCGGCTTTACCGGCAATGGAGAGCGCATCGGGCCAGTCCAGCAGGCGAAATTTAGCGTTGGTGTTGTTCGCATTTGCGATTGTGCTGGCCGCAGAAGCCGCCAAGAGCGCGGGGTTGTAGTTGAGCGTGGTCGGTGAGGTGTAGCCAGGCACGGCAGGGTTGTACGTGAAGTGCAACTCTCCAGCGAGATTGCGCACCGGCGTTATGCCGTACTGGTGAGCGATTGGCCATGCGTATCCCGGATTAAACGTCCAGAGTATGTCGTAGACATACTGATTGCCCGCGTAGGCGGTAACTTCGTACTCGTATCCGTAGGTCGGCACGCCGATGACCAGCTTGCTGCGGTCGATGTCCTTTGCCATCAGGTCTATCACCTTGCGCACCCAGAAAGGGTCCCCAACCGGCGCGTAGAGCTGTGATGAAGATGCTGCCCTCGCCGAAAGCTCCAGGTCTATTCCCTGCTGATCGTACGCCATAACCCGCACGCGGTCACAGTATTTGTTTATCTCCTTGAAATCGTTGGCGTAGACGGTCGCGTCAGGTGGTATTTCGGTGCCGTAGTAGCGCGAATCAAGCGGCGTGCGGGTTTCTATAGAACACATCACCCATTTGTTGCCCATCTTTTGGTAAAGACCCTTCAGAAAGAGCGAGAAGTATTCTTTTTCGTCGGCATGTTTGCCCTCGAAATCAATGTCGATTCCATCGTAGCCTTTGTCGTTGACGAGCTTCACTATCCTGTCCTGCAGCGCCCGACGTAGCGGCCCGTCACGCAGTATCGCGTGCATGGCATCGGCATTGCTCCACATAATGGTCGGGATCACGCGTACGCCTTTGGCCTTCGCCGCAGCCACAAAAGACGCCCATGGCTCCTGGTCCATCGGGCCGTTGTCAGCAATCTCTCCATTGGTCTTCATGCTATAGACAAACGGGTTTACCTCGGTCAAGAGATCCAGGTTAGGAAGGACGTCTTTGGTGCTTGAGGACGCTCGCCAGTATGGCAGCCACCCGGAGATTTCGAATTTATCCGTCTTTAGGTTAGTGCCGGTACGTACTACGGGCGCCGAGCTTGTGCCGCCTGGAGAAGCACCTCCGCAGCTGATCCTTCTGATTGCTTCTCGCGTAAGCGGACCTACCGTGCCTGTGGTGCGAATGCCGTTATCCTCCTGGAATGCCCGAACCGCGGCTAACGTGGCGTTGCCGAAATGCGGCATCATGACGGCATTGAAAAAACCTTGCGCCTTGAGGAACGTTTGCAGCTGTGTGACCTCTGGACCCTCAGCGCCAAAAGAAAGATCGCTGCCAAGAGTAAGACACGATGACTGCGCAGACACCGAAAAAGGGGCCGCCAGCGCTGCCACAACCAGAAAACCGACTATTTTTTTCATTGCCATATTGACGAACAGTATACCAATTTCTTTCAGGAATTGGTACCACGTTTCCCAGCCGCACGTCACTGCTTCAGAAACTTTCCGAGCCAAAACGCGAAATCGCGCCCGCGCGAATGGCCCAGCGATACGTGCGCATAAATATCCACGCGGCTATGGTGAGGTACAGCAATGAAAGCCCGAGCCCTACGGCAAGCCCTTCCCAGGCAATTGGCCCGCCCGCGAGCGCCTCGCGCAAACTTTCAAACACGTAGGTAGGCGGCAGGACGAGCGCGACTGCTTGTGCCCAACCCGGAAGTACGGATATCGGATAAAATACGCCGACGAGCGGCTGTATCACCGCAGGAACCGGCCACGCAAACCACTCCGCAGACGAACCGAGCCGCAGGATTATCGTCGTGGAGAGTATGCCGAGCGTAATAGCAAAGATCACGAGAATGAGCGATATAACGATGAACGGCACAATGAGAGGCGGAAGAGTGAGGCCAAAAGCAAGCGCAGAGACTACGGCCGCGAAGGATATGGCAACCGCGCTCGTGAAAGCGCTTGATGCGACTATCCCTGCCACATATTCACTGATCCGAATAGGCGAAGCGAATACGTTGAGAAAATTCCTCGTCCAGGAATCTTCTAGGAAAACCATTATGTAGCCCTGCTGTATGCGCGTGATGAACTGCCAGAAGAGCAGGGACCCGAGAAGTACCGTCGTGAAATTAAACTCAGCCGAAGCAAACGTATTGAGGTATTTGGTAACAAGCCCCCACAAAACGATATCAAAGACGCTCCAGATAAAAACCTGTATGAGCCGCTGGGGCGTACTCATGAGGAGATACCAGTAGCGCAAAAAAATGGCGTATGAAGCTCGAAAGTGCATGTTATTTCTCCAGAGAAAGCGGCTCGCGCGCCACAGCAATAAATAGCTCTTCTAAATCCTTCTTGGCATGCTGTGCCGGGAGTTTTTTGGGGTCTCCCTCCAGAAGGATTCTCCCGTGCGAAACAAAGAGCACTCGGTCGCATGATTCCGTGACTTCCTGCATGTTGTGAGAAGTCCACAGAATCCCCCCATACCCGTCGTGGGCATATGCCCTGATACGATCACGAACGTCTTGCGCGGTGGAGGGGTCTAGCGAAGCGGTCGGCTCGTCCAACAAAAGAAGGGACGGCTTGTTGAGCATGGCTTTGGCAAGGGTTACCCTTGTCTGCTCTCCCGATGAAAGAACGCCGTTTTTGGTGTCTGCGAATCGTTCGAGATCATACTCAGCGAGCACTTCCGTGATGCGTTTTTTGATATCCTTCACGTCGTACAGAAGGCCGAAGATATGCAGACTCTGGTAGACCGTGAGGTTGCTCGGAAGCTGTGCGTAGACTGCGGCAAAATTGGTTTGCAGCAAAGCTTCACGCCTTTCTTGCCAGATATCGTGTCCGGCTATCGTGACACTTCCGCTGGACGGCTCTAAAACGCCGAGAATCATATTGATCGTGGTGGTCTTTCCCGCGCCATTTGGCCCAAGGAGTCCGACTATCTCTCCGCGCTCCACCGCAAACGAAATGTCTTTTACCGCCTCGATCTCGCGAAAATTCTTGCAAAGTTTACTGACCTCAAGCGCGGGCATCGCCGCATGATACCAAATATTCGTACAGGAAAGGGCGAGCCAGTGGCTCGCCCGAGACGTCTCAGAGTCTGATCGCATTCCCTGCGACCGTATGGCTGCAGTCGGCCGACTCGCGGACCAACCGGCACCAGCTGAAAGCTGGGCAAAAGCGTAGAGGGATCAAACCACAAGTAGTAGGTTTCCGCGCATCTATATACCAATGGATTAAACTCACGGTATCTGCCAGTAAGCGCGTTTTTTGCCACGCGCTTTACGAGCGGATCATGCACTTGTTTGTAGTCGACGATCCGTTTCCATTCAAAAGAAAGCACTTCGCGCCAAACCTGTTCCGCGTACGAGTCAGCACAAAGCTTTCTTTTTTTGAGTGAATCCCAAGCTATCACTTCGAGCTCAGCCTCCCTTTCCTTTTCTGAGAGATGCCACGAGTACGTTACCGACGGCTTTCGCGCGAGGAGCAAGCGCTCAAAACATTGGAGACGCCGGCTATAGCCTTGACTCGCCGTCCAAAAACCAAGCCCGATCGCCATGGCGAGGGCCAGTACCGTGGTCAAGAACAACAATGGCGCAAAGAGTTTTTGCACATGTTGCATGGAAAGCCCTCCATTTCTTCCAACTATACCAGCTAAAATTATACCACATAATTTTGATACAGTACACCTGTTTGAATTTCCCGCGCCGCAGAAAACAAATATCTTTCAAATATCTTTCAACTATCCCTATTGCGCCGCGATGCCCGGAATAAAGAGCGGGGCGAGAGGCATTTGAGGGCCTGGCGCGCCATGCGTCAGCACATCGAATATCGCCTTCCATGAAGCCGGAATTTCGCGAAGATAGTCAAAAAGCGTGCCTCCGCGCGATACTTCGAGGCCGTAGGCGCGAATATCCAACGTGCGCGCCAAAAATACCGCACGCGGCAAATGAAAGTCTTGTGTGGCTATGACGAGAGAGTCAGCCAAAAAGACATTCTTGGCGCGATACATGCTGGAAAAAGTATCTATGCCAGCGCTGTCGAGCGCTATGTCTCCATCGGGTATCCCAGCATCCAACAAATACTGCTTCATCGGCGTCACTTCGTCGTAGAGCCCATCGACAGCGCCAGTCACGAGGATTACATCGGCCTTGCCTTCTTGGTACAGAGTGACCGCAGCGCCGGTCCTCTCAGCCAAAATGGCAGAAGGCTTGCCGCGCACGACTGAGGCGCCTGGCACCAATACCGCGTTTACCGCCGGGAGCTCCTCGATATCAGAGTAAAGATACGAGTTCATCGCCAAACGCATCAAGACCGAAGGCGAAACCACAACGACGACGAGCATCATCGTCATCGAAAACCAAAAACCTAGCGGAATTTTGAGGATGGACCCCATCCGGATCACTGTACCGTAAAGGTAAGTGAATTGGAATTTACGCCGTTGACGGTGACGTAGATCTGGTACTGGCCAGGTGTCACATTTTGGAAATACTGCGCACAGTAGGAGCCGCTGGCCAGAACGTCGCACGGAGAAAGCGTCGATGGAACCGTGTAGTAGATGTAGTTGCCGCTCATCGAGGTGACGTGCGATTTTCCGCCTATCCCGAAGTGCACGGTGTTGTCGCCGGAAAATCCTGTGCCGGTGATCTGGATTACGGTACCAACTGAGCCGGTAAGCGGGGTGATCGAGGTTATGTGGGGTGTCCCGTATCCTGAAGCGCCGACATTAACGGTAACGCTGAAAGTGTTTGAGCCGTACGAATTCGAGGTCGTGACCGTAATGGTGTACGTGCCTGCCTGCGCATACGCGTGCGTAAACGTCGCCTGCTGCGAACCTGTGCCATACACTTGCTGCGGAGCCTGGGCATACGTTCCGGAATAATTTTCGCCCCAGTTCACGGAGATACTCGTGTAGTTCGCGTTGTTTGGATTAGTGATCGAAACGATCCATGTGCCGGTGGTGTTTACGCTGATTGTGTTCGGGCCGGAGACGTTGCTGATCCACGGGGCATTGGCGTTCGAGCCGGAACCGTATCCATTGACGGTAAACGGCAAGCTGTTGCTGGAGGCACCCGTGCTGCTAACGACGGATACGTTGTAGACGCCTGGCGTTATCTGGGAGTACGGATGCGAGTTTTGCGTCGACGGAACCGCAAACGTCAGAGACGTGCCGTTGTATGAACTGATGCCGTATAGCGTTGCGTTGCCAAATCGCACCGTATTGTTTGTCGAGGAAAATCCGCTGCCATACACCGTCACCGATTGTCCGGTGACTCCCGAGTGCGGAGACAATTGCGAAATGCTGATGCTGCCGTACCCATAGTTCGTGCCGCAGGTGTTGTAGTTAATACCGCCTGCGGTGTACCAAGTGCACTGACAGGCCGACGGATTAAAGATATTCCCGCAGTTGCCGTTATACGTTCCGGGATTGTACGGATAGCCAGGCCATGACTGAGTCGGCACGCTCTGCCATGGGTATTGATTGAGGTTTAGGTTTGGGTTGTAGCCCCCTTGGCCAGTCAAGCACGTAAGGCTTGTAAGCGCTGCGCGAGTCTGCGCATCTAGCACACCCGTCTGCGGCAAGCGCATATCGATCTGAAAATTTATCACGCCCGCGCGAGTAGCGGATCCATAGTACGCAGTAAGCATCCACGATCCGCCGCCGGGATAATTGCGTGAGACGATAAATTTCTGGAGGCTGAGTACATCGGCGCCCCTCGAGCCTACCGAAATATCGCGCGTGATAGACACGCACGAGCCGCTGTAGGCAAGGTTCGTGTAGCTCGGCGTGGGATTAGGATAATACACCTGCGCCGATGCAGTCTGGGCAGCAAATACCACTGCTAAAGAGAGGACCCCTAGTATTTTCTTCATGTGTGCATTATGCCAGACTTTCCACAGAAAACAAGGTTTCCTGCACCGAGCTTTCGCTGACATTGCCAGGTCGGGACCCCTCATTTCAAGGCGATGCCTCGACTTGTGGCCCTTGAAATTTAGGGTTTCGGCTTTCCCCGCGGAACCCGTAGAGAGGTGCTAGCGCCTCGAAACCTCGTAGATGACTCCGGCCTGATCGTCAGATATATACATTTTCCCTCCGGGGAAAATCAGTATGTCCACCGGCCTACCGATAGTCTTACCGTCAGGGCGCATGAAGCCGGTTACGAAATCCTGAATTACTCCTTCAGATTTTCCTTGCGCGTCAAGCGGAATGCGGACTAATTTGTATCCCGTTGGCTCGGAGCGATTCCAGGAACCATGAAAGGCTACGACAGCGTCATACCACCATTCTTCAGGCCATCCGCCAGCTGGCGGACCCTCGGGAATAAACGCGATGCCGAGCGGCGCTGAGTGCGCTTGCATGTCCACGGCAGAGGGCGCCATGCCTGAACACGAGATTTTGTTTTGCGGATCGAAATTACTATCATGAATATTTTTGCCGTAGCAGTAAGGCCAGCCGTAATTTTTGCCTTTTTCGATGATATTAATTTCTTCGGGCGGCAGATCGTCGCCGAGACTGTCACGCCCCATGTCCGTGGCCCATACCGCGCCGGTTACGGGATGCAGCGTCATAAATACGGAGTTGCGCAAGCCAGTCGCAAATATCGTCGTATCTTCCGTCACCGTGTTATACGCAAGTATCGCCGCCCGCGCCGCATCTTTTTCAATGCACACGTTGCACGACGAGCCTACGGAAATCAGCAGCGTTCGCTCGTCGGAAACACCCATAAAAAGCAGTGAGCGGGTATAATGCCCTCCCCCGTCCGGAAGCTCGACTATCTGTTTGCCGCTTTGTGCTTTTCTGGTTTGTGCGTTGTAATCGTAGACCGCCACAGAGTCCTCTTCGGCGATATAGAGATCGCACGGCTCCGTAGCGCAGTCAAAAGCGAGCCCATGCGGACGCCGCAGCCCAGAAATCACCGTGTCTTTGCGCTCACCGCGTCCGTCACCGTCTTCGTCGAGAAGGGCGACGACAACGCCCAATGAGGGTTCGCTTACCAACAACGCGCCGTCAGGGCTAAGTGCCATCACCCGTGCATCAGGCACGTCCTTTGTGAATATGTGCATAGAAAAACCGCTCGGTAGCGTGAAGCCTGAGAGCCCCTGCGGAGTCGTAGTGGCAATTGCCGAGAAGCCGGCACTTTGCGGGATGTTTACGGCGCCAATTTCGGATTTGAAATACAGAAGTCCCCCAAAAATAACCGTCAGGATGGCAAGAATAGCAACGAGCGAATTTCGATGCATGGCATAGGGTACCACGCACGTGCTTGTGAAAGAATGTCGCGCTTCATCCGTCTTTCAGGGCATACGGCATAAAATTCGCGTATGGACAGCTTTTCAGTATTTCAAATTTTCTTTTTGTTTGCCCTCATCCTTTTCTTTGGAGGACTGGTGCTCACGGTCATATTTGAGATCTTCTTCAAACCGAGGATATAGGATTAGCCCAGTGCCTTCACCTGCTCGGCGATCATTCGCTCAATGCGACCTTCAAATATGCGCCATAGAAGCGGGAGCCGGGCATCTATAACGAAATCCCGGTCAGTCACCTGGAGTGTCCCGGTGATTTGCTTGCCTTGCAAAGTCGCCGCGAAGTGAAGGGTATCCCCCTCCCAGCGCTCTTCGTCGATGGTCGCGTGCTCGCCCAGCTGGCTTTTCCCGTGCTGGAGCGCCAATTTTACCTTGGTAAGCGCGCTGATCTTGTTGGATTTATGGGGTACTTGTAGGTGCATCGGGCCACTCTACCACAATTACGCACCCCGTGCTTTTTTCGTGACGGCCTCGAGCGCCATACGCACTACTTCGTCGGGTATCATCTCAGCTTTCACGATATATGCGTGGGTGCCAAGCTCCATCGCCTTCTCGCGATCGTTCTCGCCCGAATGATTGGTGAGGGCGATACAATACGCACCCTGCGCCAGATGCTGTTCTTTTAAAATCTGCATAAACTGAAAACCGTCTTTCTCCTTCAATTCAAGATCGTAGATGACTACGTCAGGCACAAATCCTCCCCGCAACATGCGCACCGCTTCGTCTACCGCGTGGGCAACCTGTATGTGGCACCCCGCATCGCGAAATTTCTCCTCGTATATCTTCACCAAAAAAGTATCGTCGTCCAGAAAAAGAATAGTACCGTTGTTGAGCGTGTTCATGCGCGTAGGTTTTATATCTCGACTTCCTTCCTGCCCGGCCAGCGGAAATAAAGGATTGGAATCGTTACGAGCGTCAGTACCATACTAAACGAAAGACCGAACATGATAGCAAACGCGAGCGGTCCCCAAAGGGCCGAGATGGAGATGAGCGGTATCATGCCTACCACGGTAGTGATCGTCGTCAGCACAATCGGGCGCAAACGCGAGTTGGCCGCCTCCACGACGATTTCTTTGCGGCTCCAGTTTGGATTAGCGCGCTCGATGCGGCTAAGGCTGTCTATCAAGATGATTGCATGATTGATGATTACCCCCGCGAGCGCGATGACGCCCAGAAGCGACGAGAAAGAAAGCGGCTGGCCGAAAAGCGCAAGCCCGCCGAAGACTCCGATAAGGGAGAGCAGCACCATAAGTATCAGCCACGCTGCGTATCGGAAGGAGTTGAATTCAAGCACGAGTATTGCAAACATCAGGAATAAACCGGAGAAAAAAGCGAGACCCATGTCTTGGAACGATTGATCGATCTCTTCGTTCTCGCCTCCGATTATCATTTCGACACCGCTCGGAAGATTCAACTCTTCCTGGCGTTCCTCGAATGTAGCGATTATCTCCCCCGCCGTAATGTTCGCCGTGGTGAAAGCGGAAACGCTCTCGATGCGTTTGCGGTCTTCGTGCTGGATGATCGCGTTGGAGCGCGAGGCGGTCGTTTTCAGGACAGATCCCAAAAGCACCGGGCCGTTTGGAGTCTGGATAGAAATCTCGCGGATGGCATCGGGTGTCGCCTGGCTGGTTTCGCTCGGAGTCGAGTACGAAGGATTTACGTTTAATTTTACGACGACATCGATGTCCTGCTCTTGTTTTTTGATCGTCGTTGCTGTAACGCCGTTTACCGCAGTACGCAACGTCTGCGCTATGATCGCCGGATTGAGTCCGAGAGCCGTCGCCTTGGCTTTGTCTACCGTAAGGGTAAATTCGGTGCCGTTGTTTTTTGTTGACGTGTTGACTTCGGTCGTACCCGGAATTGTTTCCAGTATGTCCTCGGCGCGCGACACGGCTTTTTCCAGTTCGCTCAAGTCGTCACCGGCAAATTTGATGACAACCGGCGCGCCGGTAGGCGGACCATTGGACGGTTCGTACACATGCACGTCCGCGGTCTTGACGTCCGAAAGCAGCTTGCGGAGATCTTCGACGACCTCCGTGGAAGTCTGGCTGCGTTCGTCTTTTTTAGGGAGCAGCACGAAGATATTCGCAAATTTAGCGCCCGGTGTTTGGTTTGTTGCAAATATGGAATTAGCGCCGATCGTGGTGACAAATGAATCAATGATCGGCACATCGTAGAGTTTTTCTTCGACAGCGCGCGTGGCAAGGTCGGTTTCTTCGAGCGTAGTGCCCTCGGGTTTTTCTATCTCGACATAGATGAATCCGAGGTCGTCCTGCGGGAAAAACACGCTTTTGACGATACCCGTGATCGGAAGCGCGAGCGCCACGAAAAACAATACGCCGATAGTCCAGAGAAAGATATTTTGCGCTCGCATATCATCGAGAATGCCGGTGAGCCACTTTTTGTACCATATCTGGACTTTATGCGTATATTCCTCCTGCTTCTCTTCGAGGCGGTTCATTTTGCTCTTGCGGAACAAGATGGCTATCAGCGGTACGAGCCCGAGCGCCACGAATATTGATGCCAAGAGCACGCCGATGAGTGTGAACGGAATGGAGTAGATGAATTTGCCGACGATTCCAGAAATAAAAAAGAGCGGCACAAACATCGCGATCGTGGCGAGTGTCCCCGTCATCAGCGGCTGCGCATATTCGTCGAGCGACGCCTCGGCGGCCTTGACCCTGCTCGGGTAAAGCGAGCTCCTGGTGTGTATGGCCTCAGTGACAACGATGCCGCTGTCCACCAAAATGCCGATCGCGAGTATGAGAGAGAAAAGAGAAACAAAGTTTATCGTATTGCCCGACATCTCCAACCCGATAAAAGCGATTAAAAACGAAAGCGGGATGGAGAGGCCGGCCACGACGGACTCGCGCCAGCCGATTGTAAGAAAAAGCGTGATCATCACCAGCGCCACGGCAATGAGGCCGGTTTCTGTGAGGTCGAACAAGTTCGTGTTGATTTCTTCGCCGGCATCGTATTGCACGAGCACGTTGCCGTCGAGTAGCAGCGTCGATTTAAGTTCTTCGAGCTTTTCTTTGACGGCCTCGGTGGTGCTGACGATATTGCCGCCCGGGCTCTTGAAAATAGAAAGCGTGAGAGACGGGACAGACGGCTCGCCATCTGTGGAAACCCTGGAATAGTCTCTGGCGTCTTCAAGGCCATTTGAAACCTCTGCAATGTCTCGCACATACACCGGAGCTCCGTTTTGCGAAAGCAGCGCTATGTCGCTTATCTCAGCAGGATCCTCTATATCGCCTGCAAACTTGAGCGCGTACTCGATACCGCCCATAGAGATAGAGCCGATCGGCAATGCTGCGTTCGAACTCTGGATGGCCGCGACGACGTCGACCAGCCTCAGACCATATTGGTCAAGCCTGGCTTGGTTGACGATGACCTGGACCTCTCGCGCCCGCACGCCGGAAGCCTGCACGTCGCTGACGCCCTTTACTGTTTTGATCTCGTCCTCCAGGTGATCACCGAGTGCGGTGAGCTGCTCCGGCGAATATTGGCCGGAAACGGATACAAGCAAGACCGGCTGATTGATGACATTTGCCTCAACGATTGCAGGTGATTCTGCCTCCGCAGGAAGCTGCGTTTTTATTTTGTCCACTTCGCTCTTAAGATCCTGTAGCGACTTGTCGATATCGGCACTAGCCACGAACTGCACGACCACCGCGGAGACGCCTTCGTGCGAAGTCGAAGTAAGTTTGTCGAGATTTTTTATGTTGTTGAGGCCGTCTTCGAGTTTGTTGGTGACAAGGCGCTCGACATCCGCCGCAGAAGCGCCAGGGAGTATGGTGGTAACGATACCGAGCGGAATTCGCACTTCAGGAGAATTTTCCTTGGGCACCGAAATCAAAGAATACAGACCCGCCGCAACGAGCGCCAAAATCACGAGTATGCTGAACTGCCTATTATGTAGGAAGAATTTCCAAAAACGGAGCATACCCGTCACACGAAATGGCATCGCTGCATTCGCAGCGCTCCGAGATCGTTCTCATTAGTAAATAATGCTCGATATATATGAAAGTTTGATTGCATAGTGCTATTGCTATGCCATTTCGTGTGAACGGGCATAAGATTTATCGCAAGTCTACTTGCTGGCCGTCTTTTAAGCCGCGAGCATCGGTGACGAGCATCATGTCGTCGGTAACCCCGGACATGATCTGAATTTTGTCCCCCACAAGGTCGCCCGTTGTGACTTCGTGCGCGACGAGTTTGCGATCTTCACCGATTGTAAACACCGCCGAAGAGTCCGCGCCGATTTTCACCGAAGAAATCGGCAGCATTATAACAGGCGTCTTAGCAGCGGTCTTTTTGGGGTTGCGCACGATGTCGAGATGCACCGATTCGCCATTGGTGAATTCGTGCGTGCCCACCAACCCGATTTTTATTTCGATTTTCTTAGTCGTTGGATCAATGGCAGGAGCTATCGAGGAAACGAACCCGTCGAATTCATTTTCGATTTTGACCTTTGCGCCGACAGATATCGTGGCTTGGTCCTCAGGGGTTATATGCGCCACTATTTCGAGTGAGCCATTATTTGAAACTATCGCAACCTGCTGGTACGCAGAAACGAAATCACCAAGGTCGATGGAAATGTTGTTAATGGTTCCCGAAATCGGCGAACGAATTATGGTCTTTTCGAGGTTGGCCTCTGCCACCTGCACGCTAGCCTGAGCTTGTTTGAGCGCAGCGCTTGAGGCCGAAACTTCTTCAGGTTTCTCGCTGTTGTTCTGAGCGGAAATCAGTGCTTGTGATGCGCCGGTCAATGACGCCAGTGAAACCGACACGGCGGTGCGAGCGGCGCTCGCCGTTGTGATAAAGCCGTCTATCGCGCTTTGGGGGTACGTTTGCGAAGTAATGGAAACGTTGAGAAGCGCCGAAAGATCGTCTATGTAGGCTTTGATTTGGCGTGTCTCTTCTATTGCGGTTTGGATTTCCACGGCGAGGTTTGAATTTTCAGAAACGAGTAGCGTTCTGCTCGCCTGCTCCCTGAGGAGCGAACCGAGCTGCAGCCTTTCAGACTCGACTTTGTTCAAAAGGCTCTGATTTGAAACCGATAAAACGAATCGAGGGACATCGCTGGTGGGGTTTGAAAACATCACATCGAGCCTCGAACGAACGAGGTCATCGTTGGAACTATATACGCTCTTTATCGTGTCCAGAGCGCTTTTTTTGCTTTCTTCGAATAGCCGGTCGCCTTTTTGTACACCGGCCTGAGCAGCCTCTAGCGCGCCTTGGGCCTGAAGAAGCGCGGCTCGAGCGGAATTGTTTTCTATTTCCGCAATAACACCCCCCGCCGGGACATAGCTTCCCAGCTTTTTATAGAGGTGGGTAATGGTGCCTGCCGATTGCGAATGTATTTTGGCTTCATTGACCGACTTAACCTCGCCGATCAGAGGAAGCGGTGTCGTGTCGTTTTGAAGATCGGAAACGCTTGCCACCTGGACTGCCCGGGGATTTGGCACATCGGTAGTGACGGCACCCCCGCTGCTGTTCACAATATATAAGGTACCGATCACAAGGCTCGCAATAACGATGACAATGGCGTATTTGATCCAGAGCGAAAGACCCCGCCAGCTCTGCGATAGGCGCCCCAGTATTTGACCTTTTTGCATCCCCCTATTCTAGTCATTTTGCGGGATTTTGGAAGGGCACGTCTGCGGCGTCATTTTCGTCGAAACGAAAGGCCGGCGCTGTGTATTCGTATTCCAGGCTTTGCAAAAATGCCGCGGGATGTCATAGTGCGCGCATTAGCCCCAATATTTAATTGAGCAATTTGTATGGAACAAACCGCTCCGCAAGATCATACAGAACATAAGCAAAACGCGACACTCATGGGAATACTCGCGTATCTTGGGATACTTATCATCGTTCCTTTCCTCATGGCGAAAGACGACCCCTTCGTAAAATTTCACATCAGGCAAGGGCTTGTCTTGGTAATTATCGAGCTCGCCATCTGGGTCTTAGGTTCAATAAGCTGGCAGTTTTGGCCGCTCTTACAGCTCGTCAACCTCGGCGTTTTGGTCCTCGCGATCATCGGCATCGTCAACGTAGTTAACCACAAAGAAGCCGAACTTCCGCTCGTCGGCTCGCTTGCGAAGAATTTCAACATCTAGGCTTCTAGGCTGACGGATTAGCGGCTTCCTGGTAGACGGCGATCTGCCATTCGCCATTTTCTTGGATTAGCATCATCACCACCGGCACTTCGCTGCTTTCCCCCGCTGATGTCAGCATGATCATGCGGCCGCTCACGACATAGCCCGCGCCCTGCGGCGAGATCGAGTCTATTTCGATGCGATCCGGCCAAGGCGAAGTCGCAAGGCGGCCAGGCGCGTGTTTTGGATCGGCGCGCCATTCTTGAAGCAGAGAATCAGTCACGAACTGTCCGTAATTGGATTGAATATCGGATTTCAAAAGTTCTTCATCCGCCTGGAGAGAAATACTCTTCTGGTAACTGCCGAAGTTGGTTACTATCGAAGAAACCTGCGCCATGTCCCGTGATCGATTCGGAGCACGCTGAATGTAGTAAACAGCCACCCCGGTAACGATCAGCAATACAAGGCCTGCGACTAAAAGGAAATATTCTTTTCGCGCTGTGGACATACCCGTCACACGAGGCGGCATTGTCGCTTCAGCGACATACCAACATCGTTCGAGTTAATTGATAACTTCAAGCTCATACGTAGATGAATTTATGCTGCTATTGCTATGCCGTCTCGTGTGAGCGGGCATAAGAGTCCACTATACCAAAAAATGCTTTTGCAAGAAATGGTCTGCTAACCGGTCAGTGTCACACTAACTTCATGAAAAATGAGCGGCTGCGGCGGCAATAGCCAGTACCCCGATGAAATTCATCGTGAACGCGATAGGAAGCAAAACTGCCGTGTTTGTGCGAGACAAACCCAAAAGCGCCAGCCCGATCTCGTCCGGGAGGGGCGATGCGATGATGATGGCGCCGAGTATCGGAACAACCCACCGCAAAAACCCCAAATGAGGGCGCGCAAGCCTCTTTTTCCATTTCCGAACCCTGGGCAAAGAAGCAATGTCTTCCGAAAAGATATCGCGAATAAACAAGAAAAGAAGCAGGTCGCCAAGCATCGCGCCAAGGGCTCCCCATAGAGCGATTGTGAGGGGAGGCGCAAAGTTGGTCATTTCAGCCAATGCAATGGCCGCGGGTGCCAGCGTGAAAATCGACGTAAAGAAAATTCCCGCGATAAAACTGCCAATGTAAGCCTGCTCTTGGTTAAACGACAAAATTTCTTGCAGAAAGCCCATATGGACCGCCATGAGCGTAATCAAAACACCAGCGATGATGATCACGAGGTCGCGCCAGAGATTCCCCATTTTCGCCCGATGAAGTTTTTTCTGCGTCGGCGTCAAAGCCATCAACTGATTATAGCAAGCCGGTTTTAGCGTTGTTCAGGTTTCTCAGGAATTCCCCATTGCCATTTAGGTGTCTCTCCGGTCAGCCAGCAAATCGTAATCAACGCGGTCATCCATGCGAAGATTTTGAAAATAAACAGATAGAGCCCTTCTCTGCTTGGCTCTGGCCCTGAAACAAATGGTGCGAGTATCCAGATATACACCGCTATGACGGCTGCTAGCACAGCCCAGCCCTGCCACCTAACTGGCGTCCATCCCCAGCCATAGAGCTTACGCTTAAACCAATAGCCTTCAGGATTATCTCGCACGTAGTCGCGGTACTTTTTGATGAAACTCATGCAAGCATTTTAGTAAGTGCCTCAGCATCTTGTCTGTCGAGTTCTGATCTGTCCAGAATCATTTTCTTATTCTCGAGAATGAGGTCTTTGGCTAGGAGTGGAAGCATAAAACCATTCCATCCCACCTGTTCGACTCTGGGAAATCCATTGTAGAACGGAACGTATTCGCCGTCTCGAGCTATCAATAGCTCTTTCATCGGACAAATATCCAATATCTGCCCGTTTATGCTCGCTTCGAAATTGTAGTTGTCATAAAAATCATTCTGGAGATGTTCAAGAGGTTGACTGATATACGGACTCAGTAGTGCAAAAAATTCCTTGAAGGTTTCGTCATCTTTCGAGCAATCAATATCTATGTCGATGTCGGTTATTGGGCGTTTTATTCCGTATGCGTAGCATGCAAACCCGCCTGTAATAACCCAGCGCAGTTTCAATGATTCGAGAATCAGCATTATAAATCCAAGTGTTGCCTTCGCATTTTCTTCCGAGCTCATGCTTTTACTTTAGCATTGAGAAAAACTTTATGAGATTTGCGATATTCGTGTCGATATCTACTCCGAGGATTTCGCAGCCGCGAAGGATGGTGCCGCGCTCGATCTTGGCGGCGAAACGCGGCTCGTCAAAGCGCTTTCGCACGGATTTCGCCTTCATTTCGCCGTATGGAATCGGATTAAGCTTTCGGTATGCATAGAAGATGCCGCAGAGCTCGTCGCAGGACATCAAGGCAGCCGCGAGTTTCGTCTGCGGCAGCGTCGTAAAGCCGTTGTAGTTGTACGCATGTGCCTCTACCGCGTGTATCAGCTCTTCCGGATAGCCCCATTCTTTAAACCATTTCAATGACTCGCCAGGGTGCTCATGGGGATGATCTTCAAAATCTATATCGTGCAGGTACCCGGTCATAAACCACAGCTCTGGATCTTCGCCATACAAATTCGCGTACCCTTCCATAGCCGTACCGGTCATAAGCGCATGGTAGCGCTGATACTCGTCTTTGACGTGCGTCTCGAGTATATTCTTCGCCTCTTCGCGGGTTGAAAGCGACATCCTGGCATGGTAGCACGCACGAAAAACCCGCCGTCAGGCGGGTCTTCGCGCCGACAAAATCACTATTTTCTAATCATCACGGTGCTTGTTGCCTTTGCCCTTGGACCATCCGAGGTGAAGTCCGTTATCGTTTGCGGAGCGCCACCAGGACTTTTTGGTGCCTGAGTGTGAATCATCGTCGGAATCGTCATCTTCATCGTCGCGGTCCTTTTTAGGTTTGCCGTTGTCTTTGGGATTATCGTCGTTCTTCTGCATTTGGCCAAAATCCTTGCCGCTTACTCCAGCGTCGGCTGAGAGTGCAACAGATTTGTAATCATCGGTACCCTGCTTCCAGCCCTCCTTCTTGAGCTGCTCGATCGAGTACGTGCCGCTTGGAAGCCCGGAGAAACTGTAGTTTCCGCCTGCGTCCGACACTGCAGATTTATACACCGGATAGTATGCGCCGTTGTTGAAGTTTGCGCTGTTGTAGAGCTTTATCGTGAAGCCAGCGAGACCTTCTTCGCCTGAATCGCGGACGTCGTTGTTGTTTTTGTCGTGGTAGACGGTGCCGGATATCGTGCCGGCGCCTGCGGGCGGAGGCGTCGTGCCGCTCTGCGCTACAGTGAGCGCTTCACTAGTGCAGGTAGAGCTCGCCGCATTGTTCTGCGCGTCTCCGCTGTAAACCGCCTGCCAATAGTACGTGCCTGCCGCGCTAAAGAGCACGTTGTCGGAGTCGGGCACGGTGCCGTTGGTTACTGTTTTGACTCCGGCGTTTACAAACAAGTTCGTGCAGGAATTGTTGGTATAGACTTTGTAGGTCACCGTGCCGCCGGCATTTGCCGTCTCGCCCGTTAGCACGGCGCTGTCATGTACGCTTGTGCCAGTCTGGATTGAAGTGGTCGAGAGAGTGGTCGCAAGCGTCGGAGAATTCTTGCCGCTTGGCGGCGACTGAACGGTAAGCGCGTTCGAGCAGGTCGAAGTGGCTTTGTTGTTCAGCGCGTCGCCGTTGTAAACGCTCTGCCAATAGTAGGTTCCCGCGAGATTGAAGAGAACCGGTGAAGAATCTGGCACGTTTCCGTTAGTGACCGCCTGAGAACCTGCATTTGCCCACAAATTGGTACACGCGTTGTCCGTGAAGACTCGGTAGGTCACCGTGCCTCCGGCATTTGCCGTTTCGCCGTTCAGGGTGGCTTTGCCATTGACGGATTCGTTCACCCATATAGGGGTCGTGGTCGAAAGCGTTGTCACAATAGTCGGTGAGTTGGTCTGACTCGTTTGTACGGTCAACTCCCCCAAACTACAGGTCGAAGTAGCGGGCGAGTTGTTCGCATCGCCATGATAGACCGCTTGCCAGTAGTACGTGCCGGGATTGTTGAATTGAACATTGTCCGAATCCGCAACAACGCCATTGGTTACGGACTTGTTGCCCGCTCCACCGAATGGTATCTGGCATGCATTGTCCGAGTATATTGAGTACGTAACAGCCCCGCCGGCGTTCGCTGTTTCGTTGTTGAGCGTGGCGCTGCCGTGGACGCTTCCACCGGCTGCGATCGAGGTAGCGGAAAGACTGGTTGTGATAGTCACGGCGTTTGCCGTTGCCGCAACAGGCTGGCAGCTACCGTCCCCGTCGACATTGTTGGCATCGTGATTGTAATGCACTCTAAAAGACAGCCCTCCCGCGCCAACAGCATAGGCGCTTGAAGTGGCAAAACCGCTTGCCAGACTGACGCCGTTTTCACTAACCGACGGCGAACCGGCGCACGCGAGGCCCTGGTAGACGTTGAAATTTACGCTCCCCTGAGGAATAGGCCCGGTCGAAGACGCCACTTGCGCTACCGCGCGCACATTTGCGCCAATATTTGCCGAAGTAATGACCGTGTTTATGGCCGAATCATTTCTGATAGTTGTAGTTATAACGGGTGCCGTCTCCGCGTGCACAAACACACCAAGTAGCAAGTAGGCCACGACAATAATCGCAACGCCGGCCCCGAAGTTGCCAAGTGATTTCAATGAAAGCTCCATATATGAAATGTATTAATTACTAAGTGCCACTGCCATGGAGACGCGCGCACTCATCCTCCATTACACACCCACCAACTGCGCATCTCGACAAGCGCCTTGGCAAGGGTGTACGATTCCCCGCCCCTAACAGATGCAGTATACCGTTTAAATAAGTGAAGCTTAGATGAAGTACTTGTGGACTTCTAAGCATGGCCTCGTAGAGGTTTTCAACTTGCCGCATGATTTCACGATCTTCTGCATAATCCTCGGCAATAAGCCGCACCTTTTTCGCCAGTTCTCAGCTAATTCCGAACCTCTCCCACATGCGTGACTCAGCAGCGGTATCAAGCCGAGACAAATCGGCATACATGTCGGGAAATATGTCGTTATATTCGTGCATCTTTTCCGGGTCCTCGCCGTTGGGAGTTTCGATGTATCTGAGACATAACAGATATTTGGCTAGATCGAATCTTTTCGCATCGTCAATGTCCTGAAGTATCCTTATTGCCGTCCTTTTTTCCCAAGATTCTTGATCCGTGCCGTTAAAAGTTTTCGGAAGCATTTCTTTCATGCATTGCTGCTGCGCGGTATCGCAAAGCAAGTGTGCAAACCATCCTTTACGAAAATCAGACGAGAAAAAGATTCGATCGTTTTGGTACTCTTTCGGGTGTGTCGCCAGTTTGCCGGCGCCAGTTATGTATTGACTGTCCGGATAGATCGAGCCGGAAACGTATGCGTCGATATCCTGAACGCCCAATCGATCTTTGATGTCGAGTGCAAAACGGATATGTGAAGCTTCGAGGGCCATACTGCTAGGCGCGCCTTCGCATAAAAATAAATAACACACTCCATGCAATCCACACGATGATGCCGCCGATGATAAGCGGCATCGATATGCCTATTACTCCGGTGCCAATCCCTGCCACCAGGGGTATCGCGCCTTGGGAAAAAGCCATTAAAGAGCCATTGATGCCAAGCGCCGCGCCTTGGCGCTCTGCTGAGACGCTTTTGGAAACCAGAGAAGTCAGATTGGCCATGGTGAGGCCCTGGGATACCGCGATAAACGGCATAACGATATATAGCCACGGCACACTCGGCAATAATGGATACGCGATCATTGCCGCGCCCATGATCAGCATCGTATAGCGCACGATCTGACGTTCGGAATATTTAGACGCGAGAATTCGCAAAAGGAATAGTTGCGTAAAGATAACCCAGGCGCCAACCGCGGCAAAAAAGGTTCCTACCGCCGTTTCGTCAAATCCGAATTTGCCGACGAGAAATACGCCCATGAAGGATGTCATAAACGTAAATCCGCTCATGTAGAGAAACGTTGTCAGGTAGACAGGGCGAGCATCGACATCGCGTATAGCAGCTTGGATGTTGCGAATGCCTTTGAAAACAGTAAATCCGTGGCTCGCGCGGGGATTTAGATTGGTCTCCTGGAGCATCAGGGTGACGAACGTCAGGTTAATCACTCCCAAAGCGCCCGCAAACCAAAACGGCGCGGCGGGATCTCCCGTGAGCCCGGCGATCCATCCCCCCAAAAGCGGCCCGACGATAAACCCGGTGCCAAACGCTGCTCCGATCAGGCCGAAATTTTTGGCGCGATCTTTCGGCTCGGTGACGTCCGCAATAGTTGCTTGAGCGATAGAAAAATTTGCGGCAGCAAGCCCAGCGATCGCACGGGAGAAAAGGATGAGCGGTATAGAAGCGATCTCGATTCCGAAGCCGAACAGGATTTGCGATACCGCAAGCGTGCCTATGCCGAGCGAAAGAAGTTTTTTGCGGCCATACACGTCAGAAAGCTCACCCAAAAGCGGCGCAGCGATGAATTGCATCAGCCCGAAGAGCGCAGTAACCAGCCCTGCGAGGAAAAACTGCATCCCCTGCGAATACCCGTGCAGCAAAAAAGCATGTGAATTCGGGTCCGTAAATATGATCGGTATTATCGGGAAAATCATCCCGGTGCCGACCATATCCAAAAGCAGCGTCCCAAAAAGTATCGGCAAAACTCTCTTTTGACTTGAAGACATTGTTCGCAATCTTATCAAACAAACATTCTTCCCAACAGAAGAGGACCGATGGTACTATGTCCGGATGCGCCGAAAAATTGAGGCCAGCGCAGTATGGCTCCAGGAGCATTTCGTTGCCGTCGAGCTTTTGACCTGCGCGATCGCGATTGCCGCTGTCGTCTATAGCGGCTTGCAATACTATTCTCTCGCCCAAGAATACGCGGCTGTTCGCGCCGAGCTTGCCTCGTCTACGCTTGCGTACAAACAGATCACCGCCAACCTGCGAGAAAGATTCGCCATAGTCACCGGCCGCAACCAGGAACTCTCGGATTCGCTCTCTCTCGAGCAGCAAAAAAACAACCAATTTGAAGCACAGCTCAACGGCGTAAAAGGCCAGGTGGACCAGCTCCAAACGCTTGCGGACACGGACAAAGAACTCCTGCAGAAATATTCGAAGGTGTTTTTCCTAAATGAAAATTATGAGCCGGCAAGCACGACCATCCTTGCGTCGAAATACGTATATGAGACCAAGTCCGAGCAGCGTTTTCTCGA
>JAGVDT010000003.1 GCA_020058565.1 Minisyncoccota bacterium
CTTCGTGGTTACAACAGCTGCCAAGGCATCCCCGCCCGCACCTCCAGCACCACCATTTGCCGCATCGCCGCCAACGCCGCCCGAGGATGGCTTAACCGGATTTGAGCCGGCACCACCTGAAGTATTTGTGTCGCCTCCGCTTGCAGTGCCGCCGAGCCCTCTGGTGCCGTTGCAGCTATTGTCCGGCGGCGGGACAAACGTACCCGCAGCGCCTCCCCCCGCAACGACAGTATCGAATCTCGATTGTCCGCCGTTTGTTCCGCTGTTCGTACAAAAGCTGCCTCCGCCTCCGCCGCCCCATACCCGTACCGTAAGCGTGCCGTATGTAGGCACCGTAAACTGGAATGACCCGGGCGATGAATATGTTTGCGAACCGGCTGCCCCGCTCGTTGACTGCGAAGCGGATGTGCCAACCGAACCGTCATAATTTGTCGTCTGGGAAGGTGCGACTGTCGCCGAGCCGCTCCCCTGCACATAGCCGATACTATTTATATACATCCAATCCGCCCCGCTTGAAGTCCAGCGGATCGTTGTGGAATTGCCCGCTGCTATAGGATTTTGGTCAAAGGTGACCGAACACGTCGGGCCTGCTTGCTGAGAAAAAGTCTTCTGCGGCGCTGCGGCAAAAATTGCGGTAGCTACAAATGCGAGCGCGATTGCGGTGGCTAACGAAATTCTGCTTAGAGTCATACTATTTAACGCTGATCATACCGCCGTGCGCCGAACGTGACATGATGTTGTATTGGTAAAAACCCTTTTGGTCGAATGAAACTTCAGCATACTGTTGTGTCGCAATATCAAACTCCGCGACGTTATCGCCGTTTACGACGAGTCGGATTGGTGCGGAAGCGTTGTTGGTAAAGCGGACTGTTTCGCCTTTTTGTATCGAAGATACTTTTGGTTCGAAGCCTTCGTCGGTATACGAAACGAGCGCCTGAAAACCGCGCGTTGCCGAAAGCGCGTTGATGGTGTCTTTTTGAGCGGCTTCAGGACGAGCCGCTTGGCCGGAACGGATAGTCTCGGACAAAGTTTCTGACGTTGGCGTACCGGGTAAACCCCACAGACCGATGGTAAAAATAACCAGAGCGGCTATTGCGAATATTGTCACGCCGGCACTTACTAATGTTACGGTGCTTAGACCCTGAGAGTTCTCTTCAGGCATAGGGGTAATTATGTCACGCTCAATCCGAAAGCGAATAGCGTTTTCTGGTTGTGTGAATAATGTCGCGCTAATCAGCCGACCGGGATCGGCAAATGAACTGTTGGGCGAAAAATTACCGGAGCAGTATTTTTTCTATGGCCCTCAGTGCGGCTTCGAGCGCAGAAAGTGCGTTTGCCAGCTGTGTTTCGTTCTCTCCTGTTGCCGTAACGCCATGTACGGTTACTGAAGCCGATGCCAGTGTCGAATTATTGCCTTCCCCGATCCCTAGCATCGTGGCGGTATACGTGCCCGGGTTAGCGTATGTATGCGTGAGCGATTTAGTGGTGCATGAGGATATCCCCGGAGCGCAAAATTGGCTGGAACTTCCGTCGCCGAAGTTTATACGGATGCCGCCGAAAAACGATCCATACGCATTGGCGGTGAAAGTAACGAGAAGGGGTGCTTTGCCGGAAGCCGGGTTGCCCATTAAATAGTAGCCCGTGACTCCCGTGGCGGTGATCACGACACTTCCGGCGAGACAACTGTTTTGTGTGCAGCCAGTCGCGAGGCTGTATAGTTTTGCCACGTATGTGCCTGAGTGAGTGTACGTGTGTTGCACGTAACTTGTTCCGGATGACGAAGCGCAGTTCGTAGTACTGCACGTCCCGCTCGTCAACTGATCAGGTATGGTTATCGATGCCGTTGCATCGCCGAAATCCAATCGGTACCTGCCGTTTAAATTTGCCAGGCCAAACGTGACAGAAAGCGGCGCTGCCCCTGAATTTGGCGTGGCCGAAAGCTGAGCCGCCACGGGTGCGGTGTTCGAGCCGACGGTGATCGTAACCGTATCTATGGTGGTGGAATTCGCTGTGCCGTGCGTACCTGGCGTCCCTCCAAAGCTGATCAAAGACGCCGTATACGTCCCTGCGGCCGAATATGCGTGCACAGCCGGAAGCGCCGAGCAAAAGACGGTCGATGCCGTCAGGTTGCTTGATGCACACGCCAATACCTGTGAACTTCCGTCACCGAAATCTATTTTGTATGAAGGCGCATCTATCGTGCCGGGCCGAGGAAGACGGGCGTCTGTGGTAAACGTGACAGAAAGCGGGGCATTCCCGGCAGTCGGGTTAGCGTTGAGGGTGGCGCTACTGATGGCGGTAGAGCTGCCTGCCACTACAATAGTCACTTGATTTGCGCAGCTTATCGAGTTGGTCGCACAGCCAGACGAAAGCAGTCTCGCCACATAAGTCCCCGCCGAATTATATGTATGAGATACCATGTACAAACTGTTTCCGCTTACGGCACTATAGGCAGAGTAGGTGGCCGTCCCCTGGGTACCGTCGCCAAAATCAATTACGTACGATCCGATGCCGGAGTTAAGCGAAGGAGTCACTGTGAACTGGACCGTCAGCGGCGCTGACCCGGAGGTCGGACTCGCCGATATGCTTCCGCCCGATGACACATTTGCGGGGGTGCACGAGGCGTATTGGTAGCTGCCGGAGAGCGCTCCGTTGGTGCAATAGCGTATCTCTAACTGGCACTGGCCAGTCGCCTGTGCAGACTGATATGCTGCGGTAACCCCGCCATTTGCAATAGTGGTGCCCCAAGGCGTGACACACGAACTCTCGGAGTTAGAGCTCGTGCAGCGCCAGCCGTTTTGACAGCCGGCAGTATTGTAGGTAGGCACCCATTCGCCGCCATTGCTGCAATTGATTATCGGGCGTACCCACCCTATCGCCGGACAAGTCGTAGGCTGTGTGGTCTCACCGCCGCATACCGCCCTAATCGCTGCGCGGGTAAGCGGACCGACAAACCCAAAGGCGGCAAGGCCCTTTTCTTGCTGGAACTTGATGACATTTTGCTGGGTCTTTACCCCAAAGTAGCCCGTAACGTAGTCCTCTGCCGGCGCAAGATCGAAATAGTCTACGAGAAATGTCTGCAGCTGCGTCACCTGGCCCTGCGTCAGAAAGTCGCTGTCTCCTCTGCGCAAATCACGGACTATATTTGGACACACTGACACCGTACGTTCGCTGACTTGCGCGGATACTGCCGCAGGCACAAAAAGAGAAAAAATACTGACGAGGACGAAAAGTGTTTTCATCCCGTTGGAAACTCTGTTTAAAGATGACTGATTTGCACTGAGGTTTGTTCGCATAGTGGGTAGTGTTAATAATCTTGATTAGTCTCTAACGATACACGCCTATACATCATGCCACGCGGTTGACATGTCAGCATGAGCAGCGTGGGGACAATCTTTTCATTGAAAATTTTGCCGGTCTTATATAAGCTGTCCCAACTGTTCACTGAGAGCAGTTTTTAAGCCTCGAGAGCGTTGACCGCAAGGTTAACACTTTCGAGGCTGTTGGTTTTATAGCGTCCCCCTTTTTACCATCCGACAACTTCTATCTCCGGCCACGCCACCCACGAAGGACTTTCTATCGTCTCAATTTTCACATAACGAATTCCAGAGAGCGGCGTGGGCGATGAATACACGAGTGTTTGGCCATTGGTTGTCTCGCCTTGAAATTCGTGCAGCAGCTGCCAGTCGCCGTCAGCACCGGTTGCGCTTCCATATACCAAATGCTTCGTTGCCCCCGCAGGCGTCTGCCCTACGATTAAACGTATGTCTGCGATCGTTCGGGTGGCTTCGAGGTCGATCTGTATCCACTGCGGCGCATACCCTCCCGCATTCCATCCGGCAAGTTCGCCGTCAACCGCCTTACCGGGAACATTCTCCGCGTAGGTGCCGGATGCTAAAACGTTTTTTCCCTTCGCGAGATTGTGTGCCGGCTGCGCAGCGCCGTTTCGCAAACTCGTCATGTATCGTTTCATTTCTGCAAGCGCAAAGGGAGCTTCCTCAAGACCTCGCACGTTTGCCGCAGGCACCGTTTGATATATAAACGGTGTGAATGCGCCAACTTGATTCGCCACAAAGTATGGTCCAAGCATCTGCTGCCACCACATAATTCGGGAGCGGAGCGCGAGGTCCTCTTGCATTGTCGGCGTCGTTGGCCAATAGCCGTCTGCAGTAATGATGAGTTTTTGGTGCGCCTGTTTGTTCGCGACGATACGAGCAAGCTGCGCTGAGATATTTGACTCCGCACAAGGAGGACCAAAGGCCAGATAGCAATTCACGCCGATATAGTCTGCTAACGCAGGTATCAGGGACGCAAAATCAGGACGATCGTAGAAAAGATGTGCTTCGGTCATCAGTATCGGTCGTCCCGGCGCCTTTTCGCGGATATAAGCGGCTACGGCATCCATACCTGCCTTTACTTGCTGATCGGTAACGGATTGCGCGCTCGCATGCGTGTAGGGTTCATCGAGCAGATAAAAACCGACGACGTCGCTTTGCGACTCTCCCAAAGACGACCACATGTTGTCGAAGCGCGACTGGTAATCGGGCAAAGGGATCACTCCATCGAAAAGTATCCATTGGGCCATGAGGAGAGATTTCAATCCGTGTGCAGCGGCTTTCTGAATCCGTGGCCCGAATTGACGGTTTTCGTCAGGAGGTATGAGGGCGATGTTGGATGCGGATGCCGTCTGCGCGATATAGTCTCCGGGCAAATTAATATTTCCTATGAGCCAGAAGCCAACCATAGGGTTGGAAATACTGACAGGTGGTGGAGGCGGAGGTGACGGACTCGGAGTCGGAATTGGCGGAGGCACCGGTGTTGGGGCGGGCGATGGCGGCGGCATTGGTACGGGCAGAGGAGCGGGCGGTGTAGGATTTGGCCGATTAATACACTGCGCCTGTATGGTCGCTCGCGTCCTCGGTCCGACGACGCCA
>JAGVDT010000112.1 GCA_020058565.1 Minisyncoccota bacterium
CCGCACGCACCTTCCTCAAGGAAAACAAACCGGTCATCAATTCGATTTTGAAGGATATTCGCAAGAATCTCGAAAGTGGTTCTTCCCCACTCGCGAAGAGCGCGGGTGGAGACGAGGAATAGACGCATCACCTGGACTCATGAACGACAACATTCGGCAGCAAATTGACTATTGAAGGTCTTACTTCGACTGCATCTGTCGGCGTAACAGCGGTGTATGACACAATTTCATAGTTTCCATCATGTTCTTCCGTCTTAAAATTATCCGGTGGTAAAACGTGTACATAACCATTGGTGAAGGTAAAGTTTTCTCCGCCAACAATAAGAGTTGTGCCGTCGTCCGACAACTCCCTTTTCCAACCTCCTATACTCTTGTCTTTCTCATCCATGAGCGCTGCCAAGATAGGAACTCGGAACGTATCGAGCGCATAAACTGCATTCAGATTCCCTATCGTCTCCTTTCCCGGCTGTGAATCATTTGCTTGCCTTGGTTCAAGTATCGCAAGTCGCTTTTTCGATCCGTGAAAGAGAAAGCCCTTCTTTGCATAATCCTCGAGCTTGTTGAGTGCCTTTCGCATTTCAGAAAGCTCTTTCGTTTGATCAGGCTGCTGCTCCATGTAAAAAGTATACATCAGGTGGACAAATCGGGATTTCTGACTAGAATACCCCGATATGTTGAACTACAACGAAGTGAAGCCCGGCGTCGCGGTCTTGGTCGAGGGAGAGCCATATGTCTGCATGTGGAATAACATCATGCAGAAGCAGCAGCGCCGCCCGGTCAATCAGACGAAATTGCGTCACCTCATCAAAGGCAACCAGATCGAATATTCGTTCCAGCAGTCGGATAAATTAAATGAAGCTGAAATTGAGAAGAAGCCGGCAGTTTTCGTCTTCCACGATAAGCGCAAGGGCGAATGGGTCTTCCATGCTGCGGCAAATAAATCAGAGCGATTTTCGCTGACCGACGAAATGATGGGCGAAGGCGGAAAATTCCTGAAGCCGAATACCGAAGTTGAAACCAGCGCATTCGACGGCAAGATCTTTGGAGTGAAGCTCCCTATAAAAATGGAACTGAAAGTGAAAGACGCCCCTCCGGACGTTCGCGGTAATACCGCTCAGGGCGGCTCGAAAATTGTCACGTTGGAAAATGGTACGACGGTCAATGTCCCCATGTTCGTGAAAGAAGGCGATGTGCTCCGCATCAATACGGAAACGGGTGAGTACGTGGAGCGGGCGTAAGATGAGGCCTCCGTTGTCGCGGAGGCCTCGGCACCATGCATCATTTTCACTTACGCAGAATTGCCGCAATCTCATACCGCGGACGTACGAGAAGCAGTAGCGCACGGATCAGCTTATAGCCGGCGGCCACGCGTACCGTATTGGCCACGATCGCGGCAAAGCGGTCATATCCAAAGAGCTGTACGCCGATCTTATCGACTTTGAAACCTGCGTTGGTCGCAAGAGCGCCAAGCGTTTGCGGGTTCCACGAGAACAAGTGATGGTTCGACTCATCCGGACGGTACGTCAGATATTGCCGTTCCCTCTCGAAGGGAACAAACAGGAGGACGACCCCATTCGGCTTGACTACCCTGCGCAACTCTCGCAGCGTCTCCCACGGATCGGTGACGTGCTCGAGCACATGATGACAAATGACCGCATCGAAACGATTGTTTCGTATGTCATCGATACATGGTCGAAAGAGGATCTTGTGCCGCCGCAAGAAATTCGAAAGCATCGAATCAACATCGCAGCCGACTTTCAAACGGTTCTCCAGTGCTGCCAAGTTATATCCGAGGCCGACACCGTATTCGAGGATGCGCATCTTTGGCGTGATATATGGCGCGATTTTCTCAGCGCGCACCCGCGCAACATGCATATACATCCCCTCAGGCACGCTGAGACGTTCTATCTGATACGTGCGCCCCATATCACCCACGTAATAAGGACGCGCCGGATTTACCTGAGCCATCGTCGCCTCCGTGATTTTCGTTCGCTCCTCGATGAACTATACCAGAACTATCGTCAGCGCACGAACGCAGCGCGTTCTACATTCAAAAATAATCCTGAGGATTATTTTTGAATGTACGCTAAAAGCCCCATAAACCGGGCGCGCTTTACCGCTTCTTCCACCATGCGCTGCTGCTTTGCGGTAAGACCGCTCTTGCGGCGGTCCATCACACGGCCATGCGGGTTGATGAAGTTCTTGAGCAAGTCGACGTCTTTGTAGTCGATGTGCTGGATGTCGTTTTGGGTGAGAATGTTGTTGGTTGCCATAGAAATTAGGTTTTAGGTGTCAGATTATAGGTTTTAGTTTTGAGAGCCCACTATTCCCTATAACCTATCCCCTGTCCACTGTTTAGAATGGAATGTCGTCTGGATTAATATCGTCTTTCGGGTAATCGATGCCGCTGCCACCTACGGGCGCGCCGCCTGCATCCTGGCCATCGTCAGCCGCCGGTCCGCGCGAGCCGCCACCGCCTTTCGGGCCGAATTGTACGCGGTCGGCCACGACTTCGGTGCGGTACATCTTCTGGCCTTCTTTTTCCCAGCTTCTCGTCTGCAAGCGGCCTTCGATAAAAACGCCACTCCCCTTTTTCAAATACTGATTCACGGTATCAGCCTGACGGCCGAAGACGACGATGTTGTGGAAATCAGTCTGTTCCTGTTTCTTGCCATCGCGGTCGCGGAAAACGCGATTTGTTGCGATCGAGAAGTTGACGACGTTCATGCCGCTCGGCAACGCGCGAAGCTCGGGGTCGCGGGTGAGGTTGCCGTAGAGAAGGACTTTGTTGAGATACATACGTTACGTCGCTATTCCTGCGTCATGGTTTCGAGGGCTTTTTCGAGGTCTGCTTCGGAAACCGCCTCTTTCTCCGCCGCTTCGGGCGCCTTGCGTGGAGAAGCCTTGATGACATCGGTGCGCTTCACTTCGCGCAACGTTGGTGCCTTGAATTTCGCGCGAGTGTCCTCGCGGAGCGTCTTGAAGACGATGGAGCGGAGGATATCCTTGTTGCCTTGGAGAGAGGCAGTGAGCTTCGCCGCGCTATCGGTCGATGCTTCGAATTTGAGCCAGCCGAAATAGCCGCGGTCGTAGGCGACATGCTTCTCTCCCTCGCGCTTGTCCATGGAGAACGAGAGCTTCAAGAGGGA
>JAGVDT010000076.1 GCA_020058565.1 Minisyncoccota bacterium
ACCACACCAAAATTTTGGTGTGGTGGTATACTTTTTGCATGATCGTGATGAAATTCGGCGGGACTTCTGTAGGCTCGGCAGAGCGCATTGAGGCAGTTGCGAAAATCGTGAAGGACCGGCTGGATAAAAAACCGGTCGTTGTGGTATCTGCAGTTGCGGGTACTACCAACTCCCTCATCAAACTCGCCAACGAGGCCAACAAAGTGGCGCGCGAGCAGCTGTATGAAGCGCTCGTTGCTAAACACGAAGCGATTGTGCAGGGACTTGGACTTCCCGCCGAGCTTCTTGACGCCGAGTTTGAACAATTGCACGAACTTTCTTCTTCCGGAAAAAAGCCAAGCAAGAAAACGATAGATTCCTTTGTTTCCTTCGGTGAACGTCTTTGCGCAATTTTGCTCGCAAGCACGCTTGTGAAAATGGACGTGAACGCAAAAGCATATCCCGCATGGGATCTCGGCATGATTACAGACGACGCGCATGGCGCTGCCGAACCACTCCCCACTTCTCCCGCGCTCATCAGCGAAAAGATTCTGGCATTAAAGGCCGTGCCGATTATCACCGGCTATATCGGCAAAACGCAGAAGGGCGAGATAACGACGCTTGGCCGCGGCGGCTCAGACTACACCGCGGCGATCATAGGCGCGGCTCTCAAGGCCGAGGCGATACAGATATGGAAAGAAGTTGATGGAATTCTCACGACCGACCCGCGGCTTGTGCCCGAGGCAAGAGTTGTATCCGAGCTCGCCTTCGAAGAAGCCTCCGAACTCGCGTATTTTGGCGCGAAGGTTTTGCACCCGAAAACCATACTCCCTGCGATGAAAGCGGGCGTGCCTGTCCAGGTTTTGAATACGTTTAACCCCGCCGGGACGGGAACGACAATCGTGTCAAGCTTTACCGAGCGCAAAGAGAAAAGCCATTCCGTGGAGGCAATGACATTTAAGAAAGGAGTGACCGCCATACACGTGAACTCTCCTGAGTTTTTCGACGGCAGCGGCCTGATGGCGCAACTCTTCAAGATTTTTGAGAAACACAAGACAAGCATAGACGTCGTCTCGACTTCTGTGGCGGGAGTGTCTGTCACGATCGATAATGTCGAGCATTTGGAAGCGCTTACCGACGCGCTTGCGGAACTGGGTACCGTGACGATCGAGGCAAATAAGGCGGTTGTTTGCATCGTCGGCGGGAGCGTTAACGCTGCCGGCATTGCCGGAAAGCTTTTCACCGTACTAGGAGAAAATAATATTGCGGTGGAATTGATCTCTCAGGCTTCGGGCGGAGTCTCTCTTACGTTTGTCGTTGCAGAGTCCGACGCAGAGAGCGCACTCAAAGTCCTTCACAAGAGCTTTATCGCGTCGTAATCTTTCAACTATGAAAACTTTTGCTATCGTCGGCGCGACCGGCGCGGTAGGCGTAGAAGTCATCCAGCTCCTGGAAAAGCGCAATTTCCCGCTGAAAAGTTTGCGGCTTTTTTCGAGTGCACGCTCAGCTGGGAAAGTAATGAAATTCAAAGGCCAAGATATCGTCGTCGAAGAACTCAAAGAAGACAGTTTCAACGGCGTCGAAATGGCGATATTTAGCGCCGGTGGCACGGTCTCCAAACAATTCGCACCTTTTGCGGCAAAAGCCGGCTGCATCGTGATAGACAACTCCAGCGCCTGGCGCATGGACCCGGAGGTGCCGCTGGTAGTCCCGGAAATAAACGCTGAGGCCTTAAAGAGCCACAAAAACATCATAGCCAATCCCAACTGCACCACCATCATTTCCCTGATGGCGCTCTATCCTCTACACAAAGCATTTGGCGTCAAAAGAGTTTTTGCCGCGAGCTATCAGGCGGTGTCCGGGACGGGCGCGCAGGCAGTCGAAGAGCTCAGGCATCAGGTAGATCAGATAGTCAAAGGCGAGCCGGTCACCAAAGAGGTGTATCCAAAACAAATTGCATTTAACGTGATTCCCCGCGTCGACATATTTCTCGAAAACGGCTACACCAAAGAAGAAATGAAAATGCAGTACGAGGGCGGTAAAATCATGTCGCACCCCACCTTTAAAGCGTCGGTGACCTGCGTGCGCGTGCCGGTATACCGCGCACATGCGATAGCGATAAATGCCGAGTTTGAAAGACATGTCACACCGCAGGCCGCGCGCGAAGTCCTCGCTACAGCGCCAGGCATCAAAGTAAACGACGACCCAGCTACAGACGGGTACCCCACCCCGCTTGAAATCTCAGGCCAAAACGACTGCCAGGTAGGCCGCATACGCCAGGACGTTGCCTTTGAAAACGGCCTATCGCTGTGGGTAGTCGGCGACCAACTCCTCAAAGGCGCAGCGCTCAACGCGGTTCAGATTGCCGAGCGTCTCGTAGCCTAGTTTCGTGGTAAATCTCCACAATCTCTTCAAGCTGCGGGCCACATACCGCATACCCCATATAAATATCCCATATAAGTAACAGCCGTTACTTATATGGGATATTCGCAAATGCTTGAATTCTTCCCGAGTAGCGCTATGATTCGGGCCATGGCAAAAAAGCAAAAGACAAAGAAGAAGACCGTAAAAAAGCCGGCCAAGAAGGTTATTAAAAAGGCCACCAAGAAGGCCAAAGCTCCTTTGAATTATCAAACTAAGGGCACCGTACTTATTATTGGCGCGGGTGGTGTGGGATCAGTAGCCGCTCACAAATGCGCGATGAACAAGGAGGTATTTAAGAAAATACATCTCGCTAGCCGATCTATCGGTAAACCCAATGCAATTAAAAAAGATGTGCAGAAGCGCTGGGGTGTCAGTATCCAGACACACATCGTAGACGCTGACAAAAAGCAGCAGGTTATCGATTTGATCAAAAAAGTAAAGCCGGGGGTCGTTATAAACCTCGCGCTTCCCTACCAGGACCTCACGATCATGGACGCTTGTGTCGCCACCAAGGTCCACTATATAGACACCGCCAACTACGAACACCCAGACAAGGCCCACTTCGAATACAAAGAGCAGTGGCAGCGCGACGGTGCGTTTAAAAAAGCAGGCATTATAGGCGTACTCGGTGCAGGATTTGACCCGGGCGTTACCAACGCCTACTGCGCGCTGATCCTCAAGCGCTATTTCGACACCGTGAAGCAGGTCGATATATTGGACGCCAATGCCGGTGATCATCACAAGTCTTTTGCCACCAACTTCAACCCTGAAATAAACATTCGTGAGGTGACACAAGTGGTGCGACACTTCCGCGATGGCAAATGGGTAGAAACGCCTGCCATCATGGATAAAACCTCGACGCATTTTACTTTTGACTACCCTGAGGCAGGTCCAAAAGAATCCTATTTGCTCTATCACGAAGAAATGGAGTCTTTGGCGAAAAATCTCCCCGGCCTCCAATTGATGCGTTTCTGGATGACGTTTGGTGAAAATTATCTGACGCACTTACGGGTCATGGAATCTATCGGGATCTCTCGTATTGATCCGATCATGTTTGAAGGCAAGAAAATAATTCCGATACAATTCCTCAAGGCGCTTCTGCCGGACCCGGCGTCACTGGCGACCAACTACGAAGGTCTTGCGGTGATCGGCTGCATCGTAACCGGTGAGAAAAACGGTGAAGAGTCTACCAAATACATCTACAACGTCTGCGACCACGCAGCGTGTTTTAAAGAAGTCGGCTCCCAAGCAGTTTCCTACACCGCGGGCGTCCCGCCAGTATGCGCCGCTATCATGCTCATGACCGGCAAATGGTCTGGTACCGGCGTCTACAACGTAGAGCAACTCGATCCCGAAGCATTTCTCGACTGCGTATCCGAAAACGGTCTTCCGTATAAAATCGTCGACCGCGATCCGCTACCAACTGAAATTTAAACCTACAAAAAGTTTGCCCCGCAGGTGTTGCCTGCGGGGACTTTTTTGTTTTGGCGCTTTATAGTTCAAGCCGCCAAAGTTTCATGCGCGTACGATCCTCGTTTACGCCTTCGCGTACGAAGCACCACTGATTTTGCCAAGGCTTTTGACGCCCGTGTAAAATTTGACGCGCCTCTTCCGAATCTGTGGTAGCGAATATTGCTCGCTCACCATTTGCTCGCTCCCATTGCATGCAGCCATCGTACAGCTTGCCGCCAATACCGGCGCCTCGATTTTCGGGGCGAATGCACCATCCTCCAAAAACCGCCCGATTGTCTACATAGTTATCGGGAAAGCCGCGATACCTAGTGGTAAGAGCGCAACCAACGATCTTTCCTTTCATTACGGAGCCCTCAACAGCACACAAGAGATAGGTAGCCTTAGAAGCCATGTCCAGCACAAAAGGGTGTGTGTAGGACTGCCCCCACAAGTGCTTCCAGAGCATTTCCGCTATTTCCGGAAGTCTTTCCTTTGGCAACGTAGAGCAGAGCTCAACGTTGTTTAGGGCCAACATGGTATCCTCTTTTTTGCAGTTGATCGCCGCACTCAGTGCGACAATATTAAAATGCGGCACGTGATGCTCTTTGTCAATCATTCTCACGAGTGCTACCATCGCGCATATGGACAAGCGCCCTGCTTCAACCCTTGATGCATCGCAAATAAAGACTGCGGCATTCGTAATAGAAGAAGAAATACTCCGGCATAACCTTTCAATACTCAAATACGTTCACGACAAAACAGGCGCCACGATGCTTCACGCGCTCAAAGCCTGGGCCACTTGGCAGTTTTTGCCGATGGAGCGCGAATACCTGCAGGGTACCGAAGTAAGTTCTTTAAACGAAGCCCGATTGGGCTACGAAGAATTCGGTCCAGAAGTCCATATGTTTGCCCCGGCGTACCAGGACCACGAGTTCGAAGAGATAATGAAATACTGCTCCACGATCATTTTCAATTCGTTTGCGCAGTGGCAAAAATTCAAGTCTCGCATCGAAGAGTTTCACGCCAAATCGGGCAAGACAATCGAATGCGGCCTGCGGATCAACCCAGAATACTCAGGCGAATCCGAACATGGCGACCTTTGGAGCCCTACCGCGCCGGGATCGCGCCTGGGCATCAGGATCAGTGAATTCAAAGCGGCACTGGCAAATGACCCTAAAGCTCTTGAGGGTATCGACGGTCTGCATCTGCATATTTTCTTTGAGAAAGACCTCGCTGATTTTAAGGCTGCGCTACCCGTGATTGAAGAAAAATTCGGCGAATATTTCAAAGGCCTTAAATGGGTTAATTTCGGAGGTGGACTTAAATTTACTGACGACAATGCCGATGTAGAAGGCTATATCGCCGCCATTAACGAATTCCAGGAGAAACACAACGTACACACGCATTTCGAGCCGGGCGCGGCCATTGCTTGGTACGCCGGATCACTGGTCTCGAGCGTTCTGGACATCGTAGAGCGTGACGACGTACCGTACAAAATTCCGATTCTCGATATATCTTTTGAAGACCATCTCACTGATTTTTTTGTGAGCTCGGATTTGGACTTGGAAGTCCGGGGCGCAACAATTGAGCGCGACGATACGAAACTCGCCGGGAAAAACGCCTATAAATTCGGCGGCATGACCTGCATAGCCGGCGACAAAATGGCCTATGCTCACATATTCCCCGCGCCGCTAAATGTCGGCGACAAAGTCGTGATAGACCACGCGATCCAATACACCTTGATCAAAATCACGATGTTCAACGGCGTTCAACACCCTGCAATTGTCTCGTGGAAAGACGGTAAAGCCACCACCCTGCGGGAATTTAGCTACCAGGACTACAAGTCGAGGATGGGATAGATGGGAGGGGCGTATCGTGTATACAGTATTCTGTATAGCGCAAATGCATTTGCATCTGGGCCCGCAAAATACTGAATACAGCATACGGAATACAAGTATTTAGTTTTCCATACGCTATACTTATTGTATGAGCAATTGGAAAAACTTTGATACCAACCAAGTGGGCCAAGACAACGGCAATATTTTTGGCCTCCCATTTACGGCTGACGAATCACAGGTAGTACTGATCCCGGCCCCCTGGGGCGTCACCGTTTCCTATGGAGGTGGTACGCACAATGCTCCCGCAGCCATACTCAAAGCCTCCCCGCAGATGGACTACTACCACCCAAGCTTTGGCGCTGACACGTGGAAACTCGGTATCTCGATGCTGCCTCTGTCTGACTGGAAAGATGCCTACGATCAGGGCGTTGCTCTCCGGGAAAAGGCTAAAGCACATATAGAAATATTAGAGGATGGCCATATTGAAACTGCTCCTGAAGAAATTAACAAGGTCTGCGAAGACCTCCACACCCGCATAGAAGCGACCGCCAAGGACCATCTCGACAAAGGAAAACTCGTAGGCCTCGTCGGCGGCGATCATTCCACGCCCTTGGGCCTTATGAGCGCCTTGGCGGAAAAACATGACGACTACGGCATACTCCAGATAGATGCGCATTGCGACCTCAGGGATAGCTACGAAGGCTTTACCTACAGCCACGCTTCTATCATGCACAATGCCCTTAAAATGCCTCAAGTTAAGCGTTTGGTCCAAGTAGGCATACGTGACTACTCTATCGGCGAGAAAGCAATCATAGATGCCTCTAACGAACGCATCAGGACTTTTTTTGACGACGAAATTCATCAGCGACAGTTCAACGGCGCTCGCTGGCGCGAAATAGTAAACGACGTGATCGGATGCCTCCCAGACAAAGTCTATATAAGCTTTGACATCGACGGCCTAGAGCCAGCCCTTTGCCCACACACCGGGACCCCAGTCCCCGGAGGGCTTACTTTCCAGGAAGCCATGTACCTAATTCAAGAAGTCGCTCTCTCGGGCAAAACCATCATCGGATTTGACCTAAACGAAGTTTCGCCTTCCCAGGAAACCGAATGGAACGAAAACGTCGGCATGCGAGTGCTATGGAACCTCGCCAACTGGGCCGCCAAATCCAATCATCTTGAGCCCCTCTCTTAAGGTCTCACCGGAGGAACTCCTTTTCCAATTCTTCACCCCATTTAGGGTCCACTTCTTTTAGCCCGCGGATTATCCCGATCGCTCGACTAAGCGCATACTGCCCCTCTTTACCTGAAAATGCCCCGGCGTGTACGTTCAGTGTTATTGTGCGTGTAATGTATGCTTGGAAATCCTTTCTCGGGGAAGAAATATGCCACAAGAGTTTCGCAAAATTTACGCCCAGCTCTCCTATTGCTGCAAACCTCGCTTCGTCAGTGTCGGCTTTTTGGAATGCTGTTCTCGCTAAAAGCAGCTGGTTCCAACAGTGCACTATTTCATTTTGTACGTCTTGTCCCGAAATATCCTCGCGCATCATTTTTGGGCGATCAATAGTAGTTCGGGTACGCGCAAGAAGATCATTGACGAAACTCCCCAGTACCATCGCGGGATATTTGCGGAGCTCAGTCTCATTATTCTCAGAAATCAAATCCAAAAACCGCTTAATGGTCAGACGAGGTAATTCGAGCTGTTTTTCTCCTCGTGCCATATCAGCTATGCAAAAACTCCATCACGTCGCCGTCCTGGACAACATACTCCTTGCCTTCTGTGCGGAGCATCCCTTTGCCGCGAGCCGCAGACCAGGAGCCGCACTCCAGAAGCTTGTCCCACGCGATAGTCTCAGCGCGGATGAATTTGGTCATAAAATCGCTGTGTATTGCAGCACCTGCCTGCGGAGCAGTCGAACCGCGCTTTATCGTCCATGCGCGGCTTTCTTTCTCCCCGGTGGTGAAGAAAGATATCAGGTCGAGTAGCTCGTATGCCCCGCGGATAAGGCTGTTGAGCCCGTCTTCAGACACGCCGAGCTCTCTGCGAAAATCCGGGCGCTCGTCTTCGTGTACATCAGATAAATCGCGCTCGACGCCGATATCGACAAATACGTATTGTGCTTTTTCTTCTCGAAGGAAACGCTCTAGATGATGCCAGCGCTCGCCTTTTTCTGCGTCTACGTTTATGGCGCCGCTTTTCCTATTGAGAATGTACATGATGGGTTTCATCGTCAAAAGATGCAGGCTCTTAGCAACGGCAAATTCTTTTTCGCTTAGTTCCACAGTCCGTGCGGCTTTGCCTTCTCGCAGAACCGGGACTATTTTGGCCAGTGTATCGCGCTCGAGGATTATGTCTTTGTCGCCACCTTTAGAATCGCGCGTAGCGCGCTCCAGACGCTTTTCCGCGCTCTGCAAATCCGCTAGCACCAGCTCGAGGTTGATGACGTCGATATCACGTGCAGGGTCCGTTTCCCCATGCACATGCTGGATGTCTTCGTCGTCAAAAAGCCGCACCACCTCGGCGATAGCGTCAACTTCTCGGATATGCTGGAGGAATTGATTGCCAAGGCCCTCGCCTTCGGATGCACCCTTTACCAAGCCAGCAATGTCTACAAATTCCACCACTGCCGGCAGCGTCTTTTGCGATTGCGACATTTCACTCAGTCTTTTGAGCCTATTGTCCGGCACAGCCACCACCCCCACATTGGGGTCAATTGTATTAAACGGGTAGTTTTCAGCCGGGACACCCTTCTGCGTCAATGCATTAAAAAGCGTCGACTTGCCGACGTTTGGTAAACCAACAATTCCCACGGAGAGTGACATGTGCAGGCATTATTCATCAAAAAAGTCTCAGCGTAAAGTGTTTTAGGCAAGGACATTTGGCGGATTAGTTAGCTGGTAATCAGCGAGCATTTCATTGGGCGTCTTGCCATCCAATCCGCAGTGCTCAAGATCATTG